>NZ_JAGTPI010000067.1:0-32698 GCF_021147825.1 Pseudomonas quasicaspiana | reverse complement strand
GTGGAAGGGGTGGGGCGAGGTCTCCCACGGTCTGTACTGTTGCAGCAGTCAGATGCGAACTGTTCGTCCCACCACCCCTTCAAGTCTAACCATACAAGCAGAGCTTGCTCGCGATAAGGCTGAACGCGGATCACCTTGGATCGCATGTACCTTATCGCGAGCAAGCTCTGCTCCCACATTAGATTGCGTTCTTCTGTTGGAGCTGGGCTTGTCCGCGAATCAGTCGCTGCGGTGTATCAGGTTTACCGAGTAATCGCTCTTCGCGGGCAAGCCTCGCTCCAACGGGATTGTCTATCTATCAGTGAGAATGCCTTGGCACCTCAGCCCCGCGCATACCCACCAGGAAATCAAAGTCGCAACCCTGGTCGGCCTGCAGCACATGCTTCACATAAAGCTCGCGATACCCGCCCACCAACAGTTGCTGTTGTTGCGGGGGCTGCCAGTCGGCCAGGCGTGCGGCGAGTTCGGCGTCGGGAATATCCAGGTGCAAACGGCCTCTGGTGCAATCGAGTTCGATCCAGTCACCTTCCTGCACCACCGCCAACGGGCCACCGGCTGCGGCTTCAGGGGCTACGTGCAAAACCACTGTGCCGTAGGCCGTGCCGCTCATGCGCGCATCGGAAATCCGCACCATGTCAGTCACACCCTGGGCCAGCAATTTTGCAGGCAGGCCCATGTTGCCGACTTCGGCCATGCCCGGATAACCCTTGGGCCCGCAGTTTTTCATGACCATGATCGAGTTGGCGTCGATGTCCAGATCCGGATCATTGATCCGTGCCTTGTACATGTCGAAGTTCTCGAACACTACGGCGCGGCCGCGGTGCTGCATCAATGAGGCGGTCGCGGCCGAAGGCTTGAGCACCGCACCCAGTGGTGCGAGGTTGCCGCGCAGCACGCAGATACCGCCGTCAGCGCGGATCGGGTTGTCCAGTGCGCGGATCACTTCGTCTTCGCCGTAGATCGGCGCGTTCTGAGTATTCTCGCGGATGGATTTGCCATTAACGGTCAACGCGTCGGGATTGGGCAGCAGATTGGCCTCGTCCATACGCCGCAACACGGCGGGCAGGCCACCGGCGTAGTAGAACTCTTCCATCAGAAAGCGTCCGGAAGGCTGCAGGTCAACGATGGTCGGCATGCCGCGCCCCATGCGGGTCCAGTCGTCCAGCTCCAGGTCGACACCGATGCGTCCGGCGATGGCTTTCAAGTGGATCACCGCGTTGGTAGAGCCACCAATGGCCGCATTGACCCGAATCGCGTTTTCAAACGCCGCCTTGGTCAGAATCTTCGACAGGCGCAGGTCTTCTTTGACCATCTCTACCGCGCGCATCCCGGACATGTGCGCCAGCACATAACGTCGGGAATCTACGGCTGGAATCGCCGCGTTGTGGGGCAGGGAAGTGCCCAAGGCTTCTGCCATGCACGCCATGGTCGACGCGGTGCCCATGGTGTTGCAGGTGCCCGCCGAACGGGACATGTCGCCTTCCGCCGCGAGGAAATCGTCGAGAGTGATTTGTCCGCCTTTATAAGCCTCGTGCATTTGCCAGACCACGGTGCCGGAGCCGATGTCCTTGCCTTTATGTTTGCCGTTGAGCATCGGGCCACCGGTGACAACGATGGCGGGCACGTCGCAACTGGCCGCGCCCATCAGCAGGGCGGGGGTGGTTTTGTCGCAACCGGTGAGCAGCACCACGCCATCAATGGGGTTGCCGCGAATTGCTTCTTCGACATCCATGCTGGTCAGGTTGCGGGTAAACATCGCCGTGGGGCGCAGATTGGATTCGCCGTTTGAGAACACCGGAAACTCTACCGGCCAGCCGCCTGCTTCAATCACGCCGCGTTTGACGTGCTCGGCGATTTGCCGGAAGTGGGCGTTGCAAGGGGTGAGTTCGGACCACGTGTTGCAGATACCGATAATGGGCTTGCCCTGAAACTGGTGATCGGCGATGCCCTGATTCTTCATCCAACTGCGGTACATGAAGCCGTTCTTGTCGGCAGTACCAAACCATTGGGCAGAACGCAGGGGGTTTTTATCGGAATCAGACATGATCAGCTCTCTTATTGTAAGACTTAATGGCTTTTCTGCTGCTTAAGTTAAGCGCAAATTCGCGCCATTGGAAGAGTTGTTAGCTAAATAGTAATACTATATAGTCGATTTCAAGTGAGGGACGACCGTGGCGGCTGCATGCAGATGCTTCAGGCCAGAGGCGATCTCCACTCCATAACAAGAACAATTGGAGATCGCACACATGAGCCAGGAACTCAGGCTTATTCGCCGCATCACCCTGAAATTGATTCCCTTCCTGATCCTGCTTTACCTGATCGCTTATGTGGACCGCTCTGCCGTGGGTTTTGCCAAGCTGCACATGAGCGCGGACATTGGTATCGGCGACGCGGCCTACGGGCTGGGCGCAGGGCTGTTTTTCATCGGCTACTTCCTGTTTGAAATCCCCAGCAACCTGATGCTCGAACGCTTCGGCGCTCGTCGCTGGTTCGCGCGGATCATGATCACCTGGGGCGCGATTACCATTGGTATGGCCTTCGTGCAGGGGCCGCACAGCTTTTATGTGATGCGTTTTCTGCTGGGTGCGGCCGAGGCGGGCTTCTTTCCGGGCGTGCTGTACTACATCACGCAGTGGTTCCCGGTTCGCCATCGCGGCAAGATCCTTGGCCTGTTTATCCTTTCCCAACCCATCGCGATGATGATTACTGGCCCGGTGTCCGGTGGTTTGCTGGGCCTGGATGGCGTGCTGGGTCTGCACGGTTGGCAGTGGCTGTTTATCGTCATCGGCACCCCGGCCATCCTGCTGACCTGGCCGGTGCTGCGCTGGCTGCCAGATGGTCCACAGCAGGTTAAGTGGATGAACGAGACAGAAAAAAACTGGCTTGCCGGCGAACTGAAAAAGGACCTGGAAGAGTACGGTCAGACGCGTCACGGCAATCCGTTACACGCCCTGAAAGACAAACGCGTTCTGCTGTTGGCGCTGTTTTACCTGCCCGTGACCTTGAGCATTTATGGTCTGGGCCTGTGGCTGCCGACGCTGATCAAACAGTTTGGCGGCACGGATCTGGTCACCGGCTTCGTGTCCTCGGTGCCTTACATCTTCGGCATCATCGGCCTGCTGATCGTCCCGCGCAGTTCCGACCGGCTGAATGACCGTTACGGACACCTCGCAGTGCTTTACGTACTGGGTGCGATTGGTCTTTTCCTCAGCGCCTGGCTGACTCTACCTGTCGCGCAACTGGCGGCACTGTGTCTGGTGGCGTTCGCGCTGTTCTCCTGCACTGCCGTGTTCTGGACCTTGCCCGGCCGTTTCTTTGCAGGCGCCAGCGCGGCGGCCGGGATAGCCCTGATCAACTCGGTGGGCAATCTGGGTGGCTACATCGGTCCGTTCGTGATCGGCGCGCTGAAGGAATACACCGGCAATCTGGCTTCGGGCTTGTACTTCCTGTCCGGCGTGATGGTCTTCGGACTGGTTTTGACCGGCGTGGTTTATCACTTGCTGGAGCGCAAACATGTGCTGCCCGCCAGCGATTTCGCCGCCAGCGCCCGCGGCCGCCAGGCCTGACACAAGATGGCCCGGATAAATTTCCACTGGCTTGAATTGGAATACAGTTTTTGTGGGAGCAGAGCTTGCTCGCGATAAGGTCCACGCGATCTAAAGTGAATTGCTTACAGCCTTATCGCGAGCAAGCTCTGCTCCCACAAGGGGCATTCGTCGCCTGCAATGAATATGAAAAGGAGATTGAATATGAACCTAGTGCAATTCGAACTCAGCAATGGCCAGCGTCGCGTCGGTCTGGTGGACGGCGATGTGATCCGTGAAGTGCAGGGCGCGCAGAGCGTGCGTGATCTGGCGTTATCCGCTATCGACGCCGGTATCGGTCTGGCGCAGCAGGTCGATAAACAGGGCCTTGGCGACAGCCATGATTACGCGCAACTGTTGCAGGACCTGCGCATTCTGCCGCCGCTGGACCATCCTGATCCTTCCCATGTGCTGGTCAGCGGCACCGGCCTGACTCACTTGGGCAGCGCTTCAGCACGGGACAAAATGCACCAGCAAGCGGGTGACGAAGCGTCGATGACCGACACCATGCGCATCTTCAAATGGGGCGTGGAGGGCGGCAAGCCTGAAGCCGGGCAGGCGGGTGTTCAGCCGGAATGGTTCTACAAAGGCGATGGCAGCATCGTCGTGCGCCCCGGCGCTGCCTTCGCGCTACCGCCGTTCGCCGAAGATGGCGGCGAAGAACCCGAACTCAGCGGCCTGTACGTGGTTGGCAACGACGGCAAACCGTATCGCCTGGGTTTCGCCATCGGCAACGAATACTCCGATCACATCATGGAGCGCCGTAATTACCTGTACCTCGCTCACTCGAAATTGCGTGCCTGTTCCTTTGGCCCGGAACTGCGGGTTGGCGAGCTGCCGCAGAACCTGGCCGGGACCAGCCGGGTGCTGCGCGACGGTGAAGTGATCTGGGAGAAGGAATTCCTCAGTGGCGAAGCCAACATGTGCCACAGCCTGGAAAACCTCGAGTATCACCACTTCAAATACAGCCAGTTCCTGCGTCCGGGTGATGTGCATGTGCACTTTTTCGGCACCGCTACACTTTCCTTTGCCGATGGCGTGCGCACCCAGCCGGGGGATCAGTTCCAGATCAGCCAGGCGGAGTTCGGCAAGCCGCTGGTGAACGGGATTGAGAAGACCGAAGCCGCATTTTTGCCGGGCGGGATCGGGCAATTGTGATGATCATCCATAGGAATGCGATTTAACCCTGTGGGAGCTGAGCTTGGTCTGGGCGGCATTCCGACGATAAGGCTGGATGCGATTGACCTGATATCTGCGGTGCCCTTATCGTCGGAATGCCGCCCAGACCAAGCTCAGCTCCCACAAAAATCGCGTTTCAGTTCAAGTCAGTACCAACACCCGACACTCCAATAACAACAAGGAGGTGCGCACATGACCACCCACACTGCGCCAGTGGAAGCGTTCGATGCGGATGCTTTCGAGGACAAGATCTATCGCAAGGTGAACTGGCGGATCATCCCGCTGTTTATCCTCTGCTTTCTGTTTGCCTATCTGGACCGGGTCAATATCAGCTTTGCCAAGTTGCAGATGCAAAGCGATCTGGGTTTCAGCGAGACGGTCTATGGCCTCGGGGCCAGCCTGTTCTTCGTCGGTTACTTTCTGTTTGAAGTCCCCAGCAACATGCTCCTGCACAAGATCGGCGCCCGGGTATGGATCGCGCGGATCATGGTCACGTGGGGCATCACCTCGGCGTGCATGATGTTTGTGCAGACCGAGTTCTGGTTTTACACCCTGCGCTTTCTGATCGGGGTCATGGAAGCGGGCTTCGTACCAGGCGTGCTGTATTTCTTTACCCAGTGGTATCCGAGCAACCGTCGCGCGCGGGTCAATTCCTATTTCAAAAGCTCGATCTGCCTGTGCGGTATCGTCGGCGGGCCAATTGCCGGGCTGATTCTCAACCATTTCGACGGCGTGCTGGGCATGCCTGGCTGGCGCTGGCTGTTTTTGCTTGAAGGCCTGCCGTCGGTGTTGCTTGGCATCGTGGTGTTCTGGTTCGTCTGCGATCGCATCGAAGACGCCAAGTGGCTCAACGACGCCGAGAAAAAAGTAGTGCTGGCGCGTATGGCGCGTGAAGTCCAGCCGCAGACCCCGCAAACCTTCAAGGACATCTGGAAGCACCCGACCACTTACGTGATGTCGGTGATTTACCTGTGTCTGGTCATGGCCCTGACCGGTTTACTGTTCTGGATGCCTCAGTTGATCAAGAGCGCCGGTGTTGCCGACACCATGACCATCGGTTGGCTGACGGTGATTCCCTATGTAGGCGCAGTGGTCGGCAATTTGCTGATTGGTGCGAGCTCCGACCGACGCGGTGAGCGTCGTTGGCACATGGCAGCTTGTGCATTACTGACGGCGGCGGGGTATCTGGTGTGTGCCGTCTTCCCCGGTCAACTGCTGCCTTTGATGATCGGTATGACCATGATCATGACCGGCATCATCGCCTGGATGCCGATTTTCTGGACCATCCCGCCACGTTTTCTCAGCGGGCTCGCGGCAGCGGCAGGTATTGCGCTGATCAACTCCATCGGTCAATTGGGCGGGATCATCGCGCCGTTCATGGTCGGACGAGTCAAGGACCTGACCGGTGCGGCGACGCCGGCTTTGTACGTGCTATGCGCAGTCTGCGTGTTGGCCATGGCGCTGATTATCTGGGGGATACCGAACCGTTATTACGTGCGCGAAACCACCCATGACAAACCTTCGGCGGGTGCAGTTGAAGCGACTGCCTGATCGTGACGGTGGTTCTGTCCACGGTGGTTTTGGCCTATCATTCGCGCTTTTACACAGACGAAGACTGCCATGACCACCAATCCGACGACGATGAGCGCAGCCCTGAAAGACGCCACGATGCTGGAAATTGACGGGCTGCATGCCTGGGATTTCTTTCTGGGCGACTTTCTGACCCTCGAGTGCATGGATGGTCGCGAGCGCAAGACCTGGCGTTTCACGATGGAGCAGGTCAACGCCGCGACCTTTGATGAAGCTCAGCAGTGCTGGCTGATCACTGACGGTACAAATGAACACCGCATGAAATGCCTCGAAGCGTTCACGCCGACCAAAGACGACGAAGAAGACGTACAAGAGGACTGACCTGCGGATAAAACCAATCAGCGGCAAGCCTGTCCTAAACGTTGTTCGCGCGTCGATGGCGCCCACTAACAACCTGAAAAAAGAAGGCTCTGCCCATGACTCGTACATTTCTGCCTTGGCTGGCACTGGCCGGCGCAATGAGCGCTTTTCCCATACAGGCGCAAAGCATGACTGAATACGATGTACTGATTGGTTCTTACACCCAGGCTTCCAGCGAAGGTATTTACCGGTACCGCTTCAACAGCCAGACCGGCCAGCTCGATGCCAAACCCCTGCAAGTGGTCAAGACTGACAACCCGTCCTGGCTGACCCTTTCCAAAGATCAGCGCCACCTGTTCGTGGTCAACGAGAACGGTCCCGGCGGGAAAGATGTTGTTGGCAAGGTCAGCAGTTTTGCGATTGATGCCAAGACCCATCAGATCACCCCGATCAATCAGGTGAAGAGCCAGGGTGACGAGCCGACGCATTCCAGCCTCAGCCCGGACCAGCGCTTCCTGTTCGTCTCCAACTATGCGGTGCAACCCGATCCGGGTGGAGCGTTGGCGGTGATCCCGGTGGGCAAGGACGGCAAGCTGTCCGAAGTCGTTCAGGTCAGCAATGATCATGGCGCGAGCAAGGTCAATCCTGAGCGTCAGGCGTCTTCCCACGTCCACTCGGCGATCCCGACGCCGGATGACAAGTACGTGGTGACCAGCGATCTCGGTGCCGACAAGATGCTGGTGTTCAGCTACGACGGTAATCGCGCCAAGCCTTTGCAACCGGCCAAAACGCCAACGGTGCAATTGCCCGCTGGCAGCGGCCCGCGTCATCTGCTGTTCAGTGAAGATGGCAAGCACGCCTGGCTGACCCTGGAAATGGTCGCGCAGGTTGCAGTCTTTGATTATCACGACGGTGTGTTCAAGCAGACCCAACTGGTAGACCTGAAGAACAAGGATGCGCAGCAGAAAGTCGGCGCCGGTGGTTTGCACACCTCGCCGGACGGCAAATTTCTTTACGTTGCCAATCGTGGCGAAGCCAATCAAGTGCTGGTGTTTGCCATCGACGCCAAAGGGCAGCTCAAGGAAGTGCAGCGTCGTTCCGTTGAAGGTGTAGAGCCGCGTGAGTTTCGCATCGATCCAAGCGGCCATTTCATGCTGATCGCCAACCAGAAGAGCAACCAGATCGTCACGGTGAAAGTCGATCCGAAAACCGGTTTGCTGGGTGACACGGTGCAAAAGCTCGACTTCGATTCGCCCTCGGACTTCCGATTCCTGACCGGCAAGTGATGCTGTGAGAACCCCAAGCCCTTTATTCATGCGGGCTTGGGGTTCTATCAATTCAAGTGATATGAGCTAGTGCTACAAAACATTTCGGCTGAGCCGCCCTCGGGGGTAAGTTTGAGTCACGGCCAAGACGGTCAAGACTTGAAACGTAGTTCAATAGAACATCCGAGGGTTAACGCCATGAACTTCAATATCTTCTCCATCATTGCCGCGTCTGCCATTTCCGCCACTGTTGCATTGCCTGCCCATGCCAGTGTTGATGTGTCCGACAAGAAGGCTCACGCCACCCAGACTTATACCCCTAAATACTTGCAGCAAAGTGCTAATTTCTACGCAGCACTGGATCACAAGACTCAACAATGAACAAGCGATTGAATCCATTCCCGGTTAACGAATGTATCGCTACCCGGGAATGGATTTCTGAACAGCACTGTTGTTGATTGTTGCTTTTGTTAATAGATCACTGCCGCTTTCGCGAGCATGTTCGCTTACCCAGGTTTTTGCGACCTTCTGATCATCGCGTATCAGAGCCATGCAAATTCTGCCAGTGAGCCTGCTCGCGAAAGCGCCGGATAAATCCCCTCTTGGCCCGCGTCTCTCATAGGATGCGGGCTTTTTTTTGCCTGTCTGTTTAAACAATCTGTAGGAGCTGCCGAAGGCTGCGAAAGCAATATTACTGACGCGCCGCCATCGCAGCCTTCGGCAGCTCCTACAGGGTTATCTATTGAATTGATAAACCGATTCAATAATCAACCCAACTGATATTCGCTATTTCCAGCCATCGTTTTTCAATACTCCGGTTTTCCACGATCCTGTCGGCCTGGCAACACAACACTGGAACTTACGGAGTTACACCCATGGCCACTGCCATTCTTCATTCCATTAAACAAGGCGCTTACATCGCCATTTCGCTTTATGTGGTTTTTATTGCAGTGGTTACTGTTACCAGCATGAATCCGCAACTGACAACACCCTCAACCCAAACGCTGGTTGATCGCGCAGCGCTGAATACTCAGGAGCGTGCATCATGAGTGGCGGCAAAATGTGGGTCACTGCGGGTCTTGCCGTCATGATCAATGGCAGCACGTTGCTGGGGATTGGTCAGAACTCGGTCGGCGGGGTGGCGCGTAATATCGAATGCCGGTATGAAATCGCTCAGGCTATCGAGCTATCCCGGGCGCAGAAAGTGTTGGCGGGGAACCGGCCGGAGAAGGTTGGGGTGGTTGTGTGACGGACGGGACGATGTATTTCTCTGTGGGAGCGAGGCTTGCCCGCGATAAGGCTGAATACGATAGTCCTGATATCTGCGGTGCCCTTATCGCGGGCAAGCCTCGCTCCCACAGGGACGGTGTGCTCCTGAAATCCGTTTTTACTTCACCATCACTGCTTTAAACAAAGCTGACTGAATGAACCGATCCAGCCAGCCACGCAACTTCGGATACGGACTTGTCGCGAACCAATCCGGATCCACCGCGCTGAATTGCCGTATGAACGGCGCGACCGCGATATCTGCCAGACTCAATCGATCCGTTATCAGAAAATCCCGGTCTTTCAAGCGCGCTTCCAGTTTCTGCAAGAATACCTCGCCCTGTTGCCGGTAATGCTCCTGCGGATATTCCGGGTGGCGCACGAAGTATTTGTAGCGATCCAGATGCTGCTTGAACACCTGATCGTTCTCTTCGATCAACGCCTGAATGTCCCGGCGACCGTCGCCGTTGTCGATCAACAGCCAGCCATCCGGATCATTCTGCGCCAGCGCCCAGTGCATGATGTCCAGGCTCTGGTCTATTACCTGATCTTCAAGCACCAGTACCGGCACCGTACCTTTCGGCGATCGCTCAAGCATCTCCGGCGGTTTGGCCTTGAGGCTGACTTCGTGGATTTGCACGGCGCAGCCTGCATAGCGCAGGGCCGCACGGGCACGCATGGCGTAAGGGCAGCGGCGGAACGAATAAAGCACTGCCTTCATCAGTTACTGACCTCGACCGTACTCAAGCCATTGCCCTGACGCTTCACCTGAATCTGCACCGGAATCCTTTCGTGCATTTCCTGCACGTGGGAGATCACCCCGACCTTACGGCCTTGAGCCTGCAAGCCATCCAGCGCGTCCATGGCCAACTGCAGGGATTCGGGGTCGAGGCTGCCGAAGCCTTCGTCGATAAACAACGATTCGATTTTCAACGTGCTCGATGCCATGGAGGCCAGCCCGAGTGCCAGCGCCAATGAAACCAGGAAGGTTTCGCCGCCGGACAGGGAATGCACTGAGCGCAGTTCGTCGCCCATTTCCGTGTCCATCACCAGCAACCCAAGCATGCTGCCGCCGCGCTTGAGGCGGTAACGACGCACCAGTTGCTTGAGCTGAGCGTTGGCATGATGCACCAGCAAATCAAGGTTGTAGGCCTGGGCAATCTTGCGGAATCGGTCGCCTTCCGCCGAACCAATCAGCGCCGCCAGTCTTGCCCAGCGCAAGTACTCGCTATGGGCGTTGGCAATCTGCTCCTGCAATTCGCGGCTGGCGTTGTTACGGCGGTCGTCTTCACTCAGTTGCGCGCGTAGATCAGCGCATTGCTGTTCGTGTTCGGCGCACAGCTTTTGCGCCTCCAGCAAGGCAGCGGTCAACTGTTCGGCATCGGTCACGTCGCTGTGATGGGCCTGATGCTGTTGCAATTGCTTGTCCCGTTCCTGAAGCAGGACGCGACTTTGCTCCAGGGTCTTTTCGCTCTGCTGCAATTGTTGACGCAACTGGCTGACACCTTCGTCGCTGTAGCCGAGCAGCACCTCCAGGGCGGCGTCATCCAGCTCGGGATGAGCGCTGCGCCACTCGTTGATATGCTGATCCAGCTCGGCCAACTCTTGCTGCAATGCCTGCAAGCGCGACTGTTCGCTTTCGAGCCCTGTGGCCAGTTTGATCAACTCGCTACGTGCCTGTTGCAGCTCATCGCTGACGGCGGCTTGCGCCCGACGTGCCTGTTCCTGCGCGGTCTCAAGTTGCTGCTGCCATTGCTCGGCGCTGGTGTGGTCGCCCAGCATTTCAGCCAGGCGTTGTTGGCTGGCCAGTTGCTGGGCTTGCAGGTCGGCGAGGCGTTGTTGCTGTTTCGCACGCTCCTGTTCCAGATTGTGCTGGCTGTCCTGTTCGCGTTCGATCCGACGTGCGCGCTCAGCGTGTTCCTGTTGTTCTTCCTGTTGGCGGTCCAGTTGTTCCAGACGCTGGGCGATATCGTTGTCCAGTTGCATGAAACTGTCGGTGGCCGCTTCACGCCAGCGTGACAGGCTTTCGGCGGGCAGCAGCGGTTCGAATTCTTGCAGTGCGGCTTCGAAGGCCTGATTGTCCAGCGCAATATTGCGCTGTTGATCGTCGAGCATTTTCATCGCGTGCTGGCTGGCATCGCGGGCACTTTGTACGTTTTGCTGCAACTGCTCGGCATCCTGCTGCACTTTGAGCAGCAGTCGCTGGCGCTGCTCGCTGGTGGCGATTTCTTCAGTCAGTGCATGCAGCCGCTCGCTCAGCCAGTCGTTGCGTAGCTGTTCGGGTTGTTCCAGCAAGCGCGCATAAAGCGGATGCGCTTCAAGTTCAGGCGTGAGCTTTTGCAACTGCTCAGAGAGCTGTTCCAGTTGCGGCCGGGCCTGTTTCAGGCGTGCATTGAGTTCGGTGACTTCTGCACGCAACTCGGCGAGTTTTTCGCTGAGCTGGCTGACCTTCAATCGCGCACTGTTTTCTTCACTGTCGTCATAGCCGGACAGCGCCTGGAGCAGGGCGTCAGACTGATGATAAGGATGATCTTCGCTGCCACACACGGGGCAAGGCTGCTGATCAATCAACTGAGCGCGCAGCTCTTCAACGCTGGCGCTGCGGGCCAGGCGCTGACGTTGCAGCAGCTCGACAGTGACTTTCAGCGCCTGCTCGGCGGCTTCATGTTCGGTCTTGAACTGCAGACCGCTGGCAATGCTTTTGTTGCGCTGCTCGTTGGCCTGCTGTTGCTGCAACTCGACATCCTGCAGACGTTTTTCGATGTCCTGATGCCGTTGCCAGATGCGCTCCAGTGAATCGATGGTGCTGTGTTGCTGACGATTGTCGTGGAGCAATTGACCGAGACGCTGGATCTCGGCATTGATCGCTTCGGCTTTGACTTGTGCTTCGCTGTACAGCCCTTGCAGGGCGTTGCGTCGGTCAGTCAGCTCCTGCTCGGCACGGGTCGAGTTCTTTTCCAGCTCCGGCAGTTCTTCACGACCTTTATTCAGCCGCGCGCTGAGTTTGACGGCTTCCTGCAAGCGCGGCCGATAGGCCGTCCACGCTTTACTCAGGGGGGCGAGTACGGCGCTTTTTTCCAATTGCCCGGCAATGCTTTGCAGGCGTTCATCCAGCAAGCGCTGTTGATCGAGCAATTGATTCAGCGCCGCCTGGCTGTCGGTTTTTGTGCGCTCGGCCGCTTCGGCGTGGAGCGTTGCGTCCTGCACTTCCTTGTTCAGGTGCGTGAGGTTGCCTTGCTGTTCGAACGCCTGACCAATGATCGGCGCGGCGGTTTTTTTCTGTTGTTCGGCCTGTTCGAGGGCGCTATTGGCGGCGAGCTGCTTTTCTTCAAGGCCGGTTTGGCGCGCTTGCAGGTCATTCTGGCGTTGCGCGTGCTCGGCGATTTGCGCGCTGAGCGGGTTCAACTGGGCATCGAGTCGATGGCGCTGGGCGAACAGGTGCCGCTGCGGGGCAAGGCGTTCCAGCTGGCCGAGCAACTGACGCTGACTGCTCTGGTTTTCCCAGTCCTGCTGGGCGCTGGCCAATTGTTCACTGGCGCTAAGGTGTTCGTCTCGCAGGCGTAGCAGTTCGGTGAGCCACTGCTGCTTGAGTTCCAACTGACGCTGTTGCGCTTGCTGGGTCTTGAGCTGTTGTTGGGCTTCGCTGAAATGTTGTTCCAGTTCTGCGCGCTGCTCCGGCGGCATGGGCGCGATGCCCGTCGCCATTAGCTTGAGATCCTCGTAGAGCTTTTCTGCCTCTTTGCTCTTGCTGAAAGCCCGGCGGCCCAACTGGCTGTAGATCGCCGTATCAGTGAGTTTTTCCAGCAGTTCGCTGCGCTCTTTGTCATCCGCTTTAAGGAAGGCGCTGAATTCGCTCTGGGCGAGCATGACTGCCCGGGTGAACTGCTCGAAGTTCAGGCCCAGGCGGGCTTCAAGCATGGTTTTGTATTCGGATTTGTTCTGCGTGCTAAGGATCTGTTCGCTGTCCAGATCGGTCAGGGTCTGACGGCTGGCCTGGAGTTTTTTCGTGGCGTTATCCCGTGCGCGGTTGGTTTCCCAGCGAGCGCGGTAGCGGCGTTTGTCGATCCCAACGAAATCCACCTCGGCATAACCGCTGCCGGTGCCACGCCGTAGCAAGGTCCGCGGATCGTTGGTGCTGATGTCGCCGTCGATTTCCGGAACCCGTGACTGGCCGATGTTGCTCAGGCGCGGGATGGCCCCGAACAGCGCCAGACACAGTGCGTCGAGCAAGGTGCTTTTGCCCGCACCAGTCGGCCCTGTAATGGCAAACAAACCGGCGCTGGCCAACGGCTCTGCGGTGAAGTCCAGTTCGAACGGCCCGGCGAGGGAGGCGAGGTTTTTCAGGCGGATGGCGAGAATTTTCATGGTTGCTCACTCTCCAGCTGGACTTCCTGCAGCAGCGTGGCGAAGTCACTCAGGGTTTGTTCGTCGACCTCGCTGCCGTAGTTATCCAGCCATGCGCGGCTGAACAGTTCCTGGGGGCTGAGCTGATCCAGCTCGATCAGGCCTTCGTCGCTTTCGCCACCGTCACCGCTGCCTTTACCGGCATATTCGGCGCCGATACGTACCAGGCGCACGGCTTTGCCTTGCAGGGCTTCTTCGATCTGGTTACGCAGGTCCGGCTGCGGTTCGTCCAGGCGGACCCGAACTTCCAGCCAGGGCTGGCGATCAACGTCGGCCAACAAGTCGATGTCCGGCAAATCCTTGAGCTGCAACAGCAGCTCGGCCAGCGGTGCCGGGCCGATTCGTTGCAGATTGACGGCGCGGGGAATCAGCAGGGTTTCGACGCTGCGCAGTTGCTCGCCGTCGCAGTCAATTTCGAGAATCTGGTGTTGATAGCCAATCTCCGAAAACGACAAAGGAATGGGCGAGCCGCAATAACGAATGCGCTCTTCGCCGTTGACCCGCTGCGGTTTGTGCAAATGGCCGAGGGCGACGTAAGTGATGCTCGGGCCGAACAGGCTGGCGGGCAGAGCTTCAGCGTTACCGATAATCAGGCTGCGCTCGGAGTCTTCCGACACCGAACCACCGGCCATGTGGGCGTGGCTGATGGCGATCAGCGCCTGACCCGGCTGGCGTTTCAGATTAGCCGCTTCGATCAGCAGTTCGTGTACGCGGCCAATGCCACGCAAGTAATCGTCGCCCAGTGTCGCGCCGGTGACTTCAGCAGGGCGCAGGAAAGGCAGGGCCAGGCACCATGCGCCGATTTCACCTTTTGCGTCGGGCAGTGGCAGCAACAGGCGTTCGACATCCAGCGTGCCGTCATCGAGCCACAGTACGCGGCCCAGGGCATGGGTGCGCAAACGGCGCATCAGGGGCGCGGGCAGTTCGATGCGCGAACCGGAATCGTGGTTGCCAGCAATCATCACGATGGTCAGCAACGGTTGCTGCTCGTGGGCGCTGACGATGAAGTCGTACAGCCGCTCCTGGGATTTGACCGGCGGGTTGACGGTGTCGAAGATGTCTCCCGCGATCAGCAGTACATCGGGCTGGCGCTCTTTCAGTCGGGCCAGCAGCCAGGTCAGAAAGCTGGCGTGTTCGAAGTCCCGCTCCTGGCCGTGAAGGTTCTGGCCGAGGTGCCAGTCGGAGGTGTGGAACAGTCGCATGGGTAATCTCAATCCTGAATTGGGGGCTTGGCCGGTTGAATGCGCTTTTGAACCTGTGCAATTTTTATGTGGGAGCGAGGCTTGCCCGCGATAAACGATAACGCGGAGTCTCTTCCACCTGCGTCTCATGTATCGCGTGCAAGCACCGCTCCCACATTGAACCGGGTTTGCCGCGAGTTAGCGCGGTACCACAGGGCATGCGCAGTCGACCAAGGTTTTCTATTTTGGATACAACGGCGGCAAGCTCTGCTCGCTGGTCGCGTCATGAATGTGTTCGGCGGCGGGCAGGGTGCGTACTGCTCGCCATAGTTGTTCGCCCAGCCACAGCTGGCCGGTTTCGCTGTACAGCGCGCCATTGAGGCCATCCAGTGCGTCGGACAGCGGCACGAAGCGGGCGGCCATGTCGGCCAGGGTTTCCGGTTGCTGCCGCGCCCAGGCATCCAGTGCCTGTCGGGTCGCTTGCGGGTCATTGGCGAGGCAGGCGCGCTTGAGGTCATCCAGCACCGTACGCGGACTGGGTCCGGTTTGCACGGCGCGGGCCACTGCAGGCTGACTGCGAGCACGCCACCAGAGCACAAAACCGATCAGCGTAGTGAACGCGAAAAACAGTGAGCTCATCTGCCACGGCCAGACGGGCGGGCCGATCACAGTAACGCCGTTCAAATCACTGCTGACCGGTGTGTCTACCGCCAGACTCGGGTTGATACTGATCTGCAAGGTGCGGGCGGGCAGGCTGGTGTGTTCAAGATGGTCTTCCAGGGTGTTCCACCAGACCACGTCCACGCTCGGTAAATCAATGGCGCCCGGGCGAGTTGGCACCAAGGCTTCGCGCTCTTCGCGGGTGCCGATCAGGCCGCGATCGCTGGTTACGTTGGCCAGTTTGGGCTGGTCCGGATAACGTCGCAGGGCGCTGACTTCAGTGGCAGGCAAGGGCGGCAGTTGCGCGCCGGACAAGCCTTCGACTTTGACGGTCATGGTACGGGTCAGGGAGTCGCCCACCTGGCTTTTGCCGGGTTCCGGGCTCCAGCTTTCGCTGAGGTTGACACTGCGCGCGGGCAACCAGGGCGCATTGGCCGGGTAATTGGCAGGCTTGGGTTTGACCGTCAAAGGCAACTTTGCAGAACTGACACGCATGACTTTGCCCGGCTGCGGGCCAAAGGGCGTGCCTGGTTCATTGCTCGACTGGCCGTCACTGTTGGGCTGAACCAGAGTCGCGCTGAACGTCTGCGGCGGGATCACCAGCGTGCCGCTTTGTTGCGGATAGATCGCGTAGCGCATCTCGATCACGCCGTGACGGATGCCATTGATGAGCTTTTCATAGGTGCGCGAATCGCCGAGTTTTTCGACTCGCGCTTCAGGCACTTCCAGCGGGCTCAGGTTGCTGTCATCGAACAGCGACACCGAGTGATAAACGCGCAGCGTCAATACGGCCTGGGCCTGGACATATACGTTGTCTTTATCCAGGGTCGCTTCGACGAACACCGGAGCCTGTTGGCTGGCGTGATCCGGGTTGTCGCTTTGCGTGACTTGCAGGGTGATCGGCTGGCTTTTCAACGCGCCCAGTTGCAGGGAAGGCACCTCCACCGAGCCGGTCTGTTTCGGCAGCAGCGTGATGATCCAGCGCGTGGTTGCCTGATTGCCGCCATCCAGCGTGTTGAGTCGGTTGATCTGACGAGTGCCACCGACGTCAAAGCTACCCTCAAGGGCGCTCAGGTCAGGCTTGCCGAACTGAGTGACGTCGCTGGTTTCCAGGGTCAGCTCCACTGTTTCCCCGGAATTGAGTCGCGTGCGGTCGACACTCGCCACCAGTTCCGCAGCCTGACTCGGCAGCGCAACGAGGCTGAGCATCAAGCCGAACAATAGGGGGTAGGCGCGACTCATTGGGTTTTTTCCTGACGCTGTTGCTGTTCGTACCAGAATTTACGCCGTAGCAGCTCGCCGGGATCATCCGGGATCTGCCGCAGCCATTGCTCCAGCGCCTGACGTCTTTCGCCATTGATGTTGCCGTCGGCGGGCCGGATCGGTGGCCGGGTGGTTTCCTCGTCATCCATGGGTGAGCCGGATTGCGGATTGCCTTTGGTCTGCGCAGACGACTCACCGGGTGATGGTTCACCATCGGCATTGTTTGCTTCGGCGGACTCGGTTGCTTGCTGGTTCTCGGAGCGTTGACTGGCAGCGGCCTGATTTTGCGGGTTTTCGCCGTCATTATCGTCGTCGCGGGTTTGAGCCTGATCCGCGTCATCAGGTTCCGCGGCCTTCTTCTGTTCCAGTGCTTGTTCCACCAGCACTTTGTTTTGCAGCGCAGGTTGCAAGTCTGGCTGACTTTCCAGCGCCTGCTCATAAGCGTCCAGTGCTGCTTCCAGGTCGCCGTTGTGCGCGAGCGCATTGCCGCGATTGTAATGGTCGGCGGCGCTGCTGCCCTCGGCAAAACGCTGGGCGGCGCTGGCGTAATCTCCGGCCTGATAGAGGGCGATGCCTTTCCACTGTGGATTTTCGAAGTGTTGTGCGGCTTCAGCAGGGCGTTGCTCTTCAAGCAATCGCTGGCCCTGTTGGTCGGGACGCAACCACAGATCGGCGAAGTCGAAGGCGTAGCTGTTTTGCGGCAGCACCAGCAGCAGTGGCAGGCACAGCAACCAGCCTCGACGCCCGGCGCAGGCGGCCAACAGCAACAACGGCAGCAGGAACCAGTAACCCTGATCGCTCCAGCTGTCGAGCTGGATCAGTTGTCCGTCGCTTCGCACCTGTTTCGGGCTGTCCAGCAAACCCAGTTCGCGCAGGTCCTGGTCGTCCATGCGCAACTGTCGGTACTGGCCGCCGACCTGCCCGACGAAGTCCGTAAGGCTGGCGCTGTCCAGACGCGGCAACAGGATCGCGCCCTGGTCGTCTTTGAGCAGACCGCCTTTTTCCTGCTCGACCGGTGCGCCTTCCGCTGTACCGACGCCGAGAATCAGCAATGGTGGAGACTGGCCAGCCAGCGCCTGTCGGATGCCCTGGCGTTCCTGCTCGCTCAATGACGACCCGATCAACAGCAAGCGCCCGCGTCCCAGCTCGCCTTGCTTGAGCAAGGCCAGCGCTTTGTGTACGGCCAGATCTGCACGATGCCCGGCCTGCGGCATGATCGACGGTTTGACCGCATCCAGCAGGTTGCGAATCGTGATCTGGTCGTCGGAGAGCGGTACCAGTGTGTGGGCGCTGCCGGCGTAGACGATGATCGCCGTCTGCGAGTCGCTGCGCGCCTGCAGAAGGTCCAGCAGCTTGCGCCGGGCCTGTTCCAGCCGGGTCGGCGGGGCGTCGGTGGCGAGCATTTCCGGGGTCAGTTCCAGCAGTACGACCAGGGGATCAACCGGCTTCTGGCTCAGTTGTTCAACCCGCTGCCAGCCGGGGCCGAGCAGTGCGAGCAAGGCCAGCAGCCAGGCAATGCCGAGCACCACCCACGGTTTTTTGCTGTCGCGACCGCGGCCGCCGCTGAGCAGCACGGAATGAAAAGCCGCGGGCAGAATCATTTGCCAGCGCCCGGCACGTTTCTGTCTATGCCAGAGCTGCCAAAGCAGCCAGCCCAGCAACGGCAGAAGCATTAACCACCAAGGGCGGAACCAGTGCGGCCAGAGCGCGATCATCGGCGGCGCCCCAGACGTTTGACTTGCTGCCCGACCCGCTGACGCCAGTGCTGACCGTCGCGGATGAAGCGTTGACGAGTGAGCAGCCGATGAACGGGATTGTTTGGCCAGCGCTCATGCACCACCAGTAGCACGCTGCACAGCATCGCCAATGCCAGCGGCCACTGATATAGCGCATGGGCGGGGCGTGCCTGAGTCTGTTGCTGAGCTACGGGCTCCAGCGCGTCGAGGGTCTGGCGAATTTTTTCCAGCTGATCGCCATCCCGTGCGCGGAAGTATTGGCCTCCAGTCAACTGAGCGATTTCCTTGAGGGTCGGCTCATCCAGATCCAGGCTGGGGTTGAGCCCGAGCATACTCAGCGAACCTTCTTTATTCGGGTCCGAGCCAATCCCGATGGTGTAAATCTTCACCTGTTGTTCAGCCGCCAGACGCGCAGCGGTCACCGGATCAATCTGTCCGCCGTTGTTGGCGCCGTCAGTGACCAGCACCAGAACGCGACTTTGTGCCGGGCGCAGCCGCAGGCGCTTCAGGGCGAGGCCAATGGCATCGCCAATCGCAGTGTTTTTACCGGCGATGCCGATTCGCGCTTCATCCAGCCAGACGCGGACGGTGTGGCGGTCGAACGTCAGCGGAGCTTGCACGAATGCCTGGCTGCCAAACAGGATCAGCCCGACGCGATCACCTTTACGGCCTTGCAGGAAGTCGCCGAGCAGATGCTGAACCAGCACCAGACGGCTGACGTCGTCGTTCTTCCACTCCATGTCCGGGTAATCCATGGAGCCGGAAACATCCACCGCCACCAGCAGATCGCGTCCGCTCGACGGCAGGGGCAATGGTTCACCGAGCCATTGCGGACGGGCGGCGGCCACCAGCAGCAACAGCCAGATCAGAATGAACGGCAATTGCTGACGCCAGCCGGGCAGGGCGACCTTGGCCCTTCGTCCGACCAGTTCTTCGAGATCACCGAGGAAGCTGACCTTGAGCGCCGGTTCGCCACTGTCGGCGGTCGGCAGCAGCACACGCATCAGCCACGGCAAGGGCAGCAGGACGAAAATCCACGGCCAGGCGAACTCAAACATGTTTGCGAATCCAGGTTTCAACGGATTGCGTCAGGCCGTTGATGGCTTTGTCGTCGAGCTTGCATTCGGGTTTGTAAGCGCCTTCCACCAGCACCATCCAGCGGGTCAGGCCTGCCGCGGGGCAGCGGTTGTCGAGAAACGCCAGCCATTTGCGGCCGTTCAGGGTGTGGCTCTGGCTGTACGGGTAATGGTTACGGCACAGCCTTTTCAGCAGACCGTTGATTTGCTGCAGCCAGGCACCTGCGGGAGCTCCGTCATACGGTTTGGGCATGTTGGCCAGTTCGGTCAGCGCAGCAACGCGCACCGGATCCAGTGGCTGTTCGGCGCGGCTAACCCGGGTTTTTACCGGCAACATATGCCGCATCCGCCACAGTCCCCAACCGGCCAGCGGAATCAACAGCAGCAGTAACCACCAGCCCGGTGCCAGCGGCCAGAAGCCCACGGCTGGCGGGGCAATCAGCGGTTGCAGTTGATCCAGCGGGTTCATTTGCGTGTCACCGGACGCTGGGCGCTGAGGTATTCACGCAGTTGCTCGACCATTTCCTGCTGAGTGTTCAGCGGCATCAGCAAGACGCGCAGTTTCTTCGCAAGCATTTCCCAGCGATCTTTACGCGCCTCGCCCTGAGCGCGGTAGGCCTGACGCAGCTCGGGGTTCAGGGTGTCCATCTCCAACTGCGCGCCACGCTCGGCAAAGCGCAACAGGCCGGAAGCGGGCAGGGCGTGATCCAATGGATCGGACAACGGCAACAGCAGCAGATCGCAATGCCGGGACAGCAGACTCAGTTGCTGCTCGGCTGCATCGGACAACGCGCGCTCGTCACACAGCACGATCACCAGACTGCCCGGCCGCAGCACTTCCCGCGCGCGACGCAAAGCAATACCGAACGCATCGCGGTCTGCAGCGGTTTCGGTGTGCAACGACTGGTTGACCCGCACCAGCCGGTTCAGCAACTGCAACAGGCTCTGTTTACTGCGCCGTGGTTTGATTTCGTAGTGCTCGTTGTCGCCAAACACCAGACCGCCGACCCGGTCGTTGTGGATCAACGCCGCCCAGCCGATCAGCGCTGCCGCCTGAGCCGCCAGCACTGATTTGAACATCAGACCCGAGCCGAAAAACAGCCTGCGGCTTTGCTCGACCAGAATGAAAATCGGTCGTTCGCGTTCTTCATGAAACAGCTTGGTGTGCGGCTCCTGGGTTCGGGCCGTCACTCGCCAGTCGATGCTGCGTACGTCATCGCCTGCCTGATAAACCCGCACCTGATCGAAATCCACACCCCGGCCGCGCAGCTTGGAGTGGTGCAGGCCAATCAACGGGCTGCGCTGGCTCGGGGTGGAGAACAGCTGGACTTCGCGGACGCGATGACGCATCTCGATCAGCTCTGTGAGGCTGACACGAATACCCGGCTGATCGATCAGGTTGGGTTGCATGGCTTCACGCAACAGCCACGACATCAAGAATGCGCTGGATCACACGGTCCTGATCGATCCCGGCGGCTTCTGCTTCGAACGACAGGATGATCCGGTGGCGCAATACGTCGAACAGGACTGCCTGGATGTCTTCCGGGCTGACGAAATCACGCCCGGCCAGCCAGGCATGTGCTCGCGCGCAACGATCCAGAGCGATGGAGCCACGAGGGCTGGCACCGTAGGAAATCCATTCAGCCATTTCCGCATCGAACTTGGCCGGGGTGCGGGTCGCCATGACCAGTTGCACCAGGTATTCCTCCACCGCATCGGCCATGTAAAGGCCGAGGATTTCCTTGCGCGCGGCGAAAATCGCCTGCTGGCTGACCCGACGTTCTGGCTTGGTCTCGCCATTCAGGGCTTCGCCGCGGGCCTGGGCCAGAATCTTGCGTTCTACCGAGGCGTCCGGGAAACCGATCTTCACGTGCATCAGGAAGCGGTCGAGCTGGGCTTCAGGCAGCGGATAGGTGCCTTCCTGCTCGATGGGGTTCTGGGTGGCCATGACCAGGAAAAGTGGCGACAGGTCGTAGGTGCTGCGACCGACGCTGACCTGACGCTCGGCCATGGCTTCGAGCAGTGCCGACTGAACCTTGGCGGGCGCGCGATTGATTTCGTCTGCCAGTACCAGATTGTGGAAGATCGGCCCCTGTTGGAAGACGAAGCTGCCGGTTTCCGGACGATAGATCTCGGTGCCGGTGATGTCTGCAGGCAGCAGGTCGGGGGTGAACTGGATGCGGTGGAATTGTGCTTCGATGCCTTCTGCCAGTTCTTTGATCGCTTTGGTCTTGGCCAGGCCGGGAGCGCCTTCGACGAGCATGTGGCCGTCAGCGAGCAGGGCGATCAGGAGACGTTCGATCAGTTTTTCCTGACCGAGGATCTGCGTGGAAAGAAAGGTTCGCAGCGCTATCAGCGCTTCACGATGTTCCATCGGTGACTGTTCCTGGCAGGTAATCAGCGGCGTCAATCAACGCCGAAGCTGGGGGCGATACTTTAATCCATAGAGGGGGCTGGCGACTAACGGCTCTGGGGTTTTTTGTATGGTTTTGAGGATAACGCTACAAAGCTTGAGGATTTTTCCTACGGAATTGGGGTTATGGGGAGCTTCTTGTTGTTGTGTACATATCCGTTATAGCGGTCATGGCTGATATTGGTTGCGCTTTTACAGCGCCTCACTTTTGAACAGCGCAAAAGTAAGCAAAACGCTCTTGCCCCATCACTCGGTCCCTCGCCTAGGCTCGGGATGCCCGCCCGCAGATCTGAAACCGTGGGCCGCCGCAATGGGCCATCCATGGCCCGGTGCGGCTAACCCGGCGTCCTGCCGGGTTGCCCACGCTTCAGAATCTGCGTTCGGCCAGCGTGGTTTAACGGGGCGCCTAAAATCAAAAGCAGATCAAAAGCAGATCAAAAGCAGATCAAAAGCAGGTCAAAAGCAAATCGAATACCGGGATCGCCTCGGCCCGGTAGGAGCGAACTTGTTCGCGAGACGTCCCAACAACCAACGCATTCTTGATCTGACACACCGCTTCGCAGCCTTCGGCAGCTCCTACAGAAGCCCGGAAAGTTCACAAATCAGGACGGCTGTCAGGCCGCCGCGCTTTTGATTTTGATCTGAGGCGCCCCGTTAAACCACGCTGGCCGAACGCAGATCCTGAAGCGTGGGCAACCCGGCAGGACGCCGGGTTAGCCGCATTGGGCCATGGATGGCCCGTTGCGGCGGCCCACGGTTCAGGATCTGCGGGCGGGTACACCGAGCGACAGCGAGGTGCCGAGTGGTGGGGCAAGAGCGTTTTGCTTACTTTTGCGCTGTTCAAAAGTGAGGCGCTGTAAAAGCGCAACCGATATAAGCCGTTGCTGCGGTAACGGATATGTACTCATGAATCAGTCAATGGAAGAAGCATTAATACTCAAGTCTTAATCAGGCCCGATCAAGACCCCGCCAGCTCACTCACATAAACCCCAACACCCTCAAGAATAATCACCAGCGTCTCTTCAACCTCCTTCAACTCATCCGCCGCCATGCCATGGCTGATCTCATAAAGGTGATGCCCATCCAGCGCCTTACCATCCGCCGGATCAAGCTCAACCAGCAGACGCTCGGCACTGAACGTCACCTTGAGCTGCGAAACTGCAAGCACCTTGTCATCGCGTACCGTGATCTCGACTTCCTGCTCGTCCGGGAAGCGCGTCAGCGAAAACAGATCGCCGGTTTCACCGTGGCAGCACAGCAGCGCCATGTCGTCGTACTCGTCATCACAGGGGTTGACGATAAAGCTGGCAGTCTTGATTTGCATGAACGTTCCTGGCTTAAAAGCGGACAAGGAGCAATTTTGCCAGCGATTGGCAAGCAATGCCCAAGAGTTTCCTGCAACCAGATGACCGAATATGTCGCAGCACGACAAGTAACTGCCTGTCGGCTGTCGTTAAGCTGGGGGGCGGATGAACGGTAGTGGGAGAAATCCTACCCTGCGTGTTGTTTTTTCCGGCGACGGTTGCAGAAAGCAAATGTGACGAGTCGTTCGCGGCAAGCGTTAGTTCTTTGGCTTATGCTGTGCCTCTGCCGTTTCATCCAGGCACAGCATGTGCAGGCAACACTTCCTTCAAGCTTCCTTCTAAAAAAGCACAAGCGGAGTACCTCAGATGGCGTTCTTCACCGCAGCCAGCAAGTCTGACTTTCAGCATCAACTGCAAGCAGCACTGGCGCAGCACATCAGTGAACAGGCACTGCCACAAGTGGCGCTGTTCGCTGAGCAATTTTTCGGCATTATTTCCCTCGACGAACTCACCCAGCGTCGGTTGTCCGACCTGGCGGGCTGCACCTTGTCAGCCTGGCGTCTGCTTGAACGTTTTGAACATGCCACCCCGCAGGTCCGCGTTTACAACCCCGATTACGAACGTCACGGCTGGCAATCCACGCACACCGCCGTTGAAGTATTGCACCACGATCTACCATTTCTGGTGGACTCGGTGCGCACCGAGCTGAACCGTCGCGGTTACAGCATCCACACCTTGCAAACCACCGTGCTCAGCGTGCGCCGCGGCAGCAAGGGCGAACTGCTGGAATTGCTGCCTAAAGGCACCAGCGGCGAAGACGTGCTGCAAGAATCCCTGATGTACCTGGAGATCGACCGCTGTGCCAACGCCAGCGAGTTGAACGTGCTGGCCCGTGAACTGGAGCAAGTGCTCGGCGAAGTACGGGTTGCCGTAGAAGATTTCGAACCGATGAAGGCCAAGCTGAATGAGCTGCTGGCGGGCATCGATTCTGTGCAGTACGCCGTCGACGAGGGCGAGAAGTCCGAAATCAAGGCGTTCTTGCAATGGCTGGTGGATAACCACTTCACCTTCCTCGGTTATGAGGAGTTTGTTGTCAGCAATGAGGCCGATGGCGGTCAGTTGGTGTACGACGAATCGTCTTTCCTCGGCCTGACCAAACGTCTGCGTGCCGGCCTGAGTCACGAAGATCTGCACATCGAAGACTACGCCGTCAGCTACTTGCACGAGCCGATGCTGCTGTCGTTCGCCAAGGCCGCGCACCCGAGCCGTGTGCACCGCCCGGCGTATCCTGATTATGTGTCGATCCGCCAGATCGACGCCTCGGGCAAAGTGCTCAAGGAATGCCGCTTCATGGGCCTCTACACCTCCTCGGTGTATGGCGAAAGCGTTCGCGAGATTCCGTACATCCGCCGCAAGGTGGCTGAAATCGAACACCGTTCCGGCTTCCATCCCAAGGCTCACCTTGGGAAAGAGCTGGCGCAAGTCGTCGAAGTTCTGCCTCGCGATGATCTGTTCCAGACCCCGGTGGACGAGCTGTTCAATACCGTGATGTCAATCGTGCAGATTCAGGAGCGCAACAAGATTCGCGTGTTCCTGCGCAAAGACCCTTATGGTCGCTTCTGCTATTGCCTGGCTTATGTGCCACGCGACATCTATTCCACTGAAGTGCGGCAGAAGATCCAGCAAGTCCTGATGGAACGCCTCAAGGCCAGTGACTGCGAGTTCTGGACCTTCTTCTCCGAGTCGGTGCTGGCCCGCGTGCAGTTGATTCTGCGGGTGGACCCGAAGGTCAACCTGAATATCGACCCGGTTCAGCTGGAAAACGAAGTGATTCAGGCTTGCCGTTCGTGGAAAGACGATTACGCCAGCCTGGTGGTCGAAAGCTTCGGCGAAGCCCATGGCACCAATGTGCTGGCGGATTTCCCGAAAGGCTTCCCGGCAGGTTATCGCGAGCGTTTCGCAGCGCATTCGGCCGTGGTCGACATGCAGCACTTGCTGAACCTGAGCGAAGCCAAACCGTTGGTGATGAGCTTCTATCAGCCGTTGTCCGGGGACAAGGCGCAGTTGCATTGCAAGCTGTACCACGCCGACACACCGCTGGCCCTGTCTGACGTATTGCCGATTCTGGAAAACCTTGGCCTGCGTGTGCTGGGTGAGTTTCCTTATCGTTTGCGCCACACCAATGGCCGTGAGTTCTGGATTCATGACTTCGCGTTCACGGCCGCTGAAGGTCTGGAAATCGACATCCAGCAACTCAACGACACGCTGCAGGACGCTTTTGTCCATATCGTGCGTGGCGATGCGGAGAACGATGCGTTCAACCGCCTTGTTCTGACTGCCGGTCTGCCGTGGCGTGACGTGGCGTTGCTGCGTGCCTACGCCCGTTACCTGAAACAGATTCGCCTGGGCTTCGACCTTGGCTACATCGCCAGCACCCTGAACAACCACACGGACATTGCCCGTGAGCTGACCCGGTTGTTCAAAACCCGCTTCTATCTGGCGCGCAAACTGACCACTGACGATCTGGACGACAAGCAATTGCGTCTGGAGCAGGCGATTCTTTCCGCCCTGGACGACGTTCAGGTGCTCAATGAAGACCGCATCCTGCGTCGTTATCTGGACCTGATCAAAGCCACCCAGCGCACCAACTTCTACCAGCCTGACGCCAACGGTCAGAACAAGAGCTACTTCAGCTTCAAGTTCAACCCGCGCCTTATTCCAGAGCTGCCCAAGCCGGTGCCGAAGTTTGAAATCTTCGTGTACTCGCCGCGTGTCGAAGGCGTGCATCTGCGCTTCGGTAATGTGGCCCGTGGTGGCCTGCGCTGGTCGGACCGTGAAGAAGACTTCCGTACTGAAGTCCTGGGTCTGGTGAAAGCCCAGCACGTGAAGAACTCGGTGATCGTGCCTGTGGGGGCCAAAGGCGGATTCCTGCCGCGTCGCCTGCCATTGGGTGGTAGCCGTGATGATATCCAGGCCGAAGGTATCGCCTGCTATCGCATCTTCATCTCCGGTTTGCTGGATATCACCGACAACCTGAAAGAGGGCGGGCTGGTTCCGCCGGCCAACGTCGTGCGTCATGACGACGATGACCCATACCTGGTGGTCGCGGCGGACAAAGGCACTGCGACCTTCTCCGACATCGCCAACGGCATCGCCATCGACTACGGCTTCTGGCTGGGCGACGCGTTTGCTTCCGGTGGTTCGGCCGGTTATGACCACAAGAAAATGGGCATCACTGCCAAAGGTGCGTGGGTCGGTGTGCAGCGTCACTTCCGTGAGCGCAACATCAACGTGCAGCAGGACAGCATCAGCGTCATCGGTATCGGTGACATGGCCGGTGACGTATTCGGCAACGGCTTGCTGATGTCCGACAAGCTGCAACTGGTGGCGGCGTTCAACCACCTGCACATCTTCATTGATCCAAACCCGGACCCGGCCAGCAGTTTCATCGAGCGCAAGCGTCTGTATGACCTGCCGCGTTCGGCCTGGACCGATTACGACACCAGCATCATGTCGGCAGGCGGCGGGATCTTCCCGCGCAGTGCAAAAAGCATCGCCATCACGCCACAGATGAAAGAACGCTTCGACATCAAGGCTGACAAGCTGACCCCGACCGAGCTGCTCAACGCGCTGCTCAAGGCGCCGGTTGATCTGTTGTGGAACGGCGGCATCGGGACTTACGTCAAGTCCAGCGAAGAAAGCCACGCCGATGTCGGTGACAAGGCCAACGACGCGCACCGGGTCAACGGTGACGAGCTGCGCTGCAAGGTGATGGGCGAGGGCGGTAACCTGGGCATGACTCAATTGGGTCGTGTCGAGTTCGCGCTCAATGGTGGCAGTTCCAACACTGACTTCATCGACAACGCGGCGGGCGTTGACTGCTCCGACCATGAAGTGAACATCAAGATCCTGCTCAACGAAGTGGTGCAGGCCGGTGACATGACCGAAAAGCAGCGTAATCAGCTGCTGGAAAGCATGACCGACGAAGTCGGCAACCTGGTGTTGGGCAACAACTACAAGCAAACCCAGGCGCTGTCTCTGGCAACGCGTCGTGCTTACGAGCGGATTGCCGAGTACAAGCGCCTGATGGCGGACCTGGAAGCCCGTGGCAAGCTGGATCGCGCCATTGAGTTCCTGCCTGCTGAAGAGCAGATCAGCGAGCGCGTGGCGGCGGGCCATGGCCTGACGCGTCCAGAACTGTCGGTGTTGATCTCCTACAGCAAGATCGATCTGAACGAGGCGTTACTGGAATCCCGCGTACCGGATGATGATTATCTGGCTCGCGACATGGAAACCGCGTTCCCGCCATCGCTGGGTGCCAAGTATTCCGGCGCCATGCGTCAGCACCGTCTCAAGCGCGAAATCGTCAGCACCCAGATCGCCAACGACCTGGTCAACCACATGGGCATCACTTTCGTGCAGCGACTCAAAGAGTCCACCGGCATGAGTGCGGCCAACGTGGCGGGCGCTTACGTGATCGTGCGTGACATCTTCCACCTTCCGCACTGGTTCCGTCAGATCGAGGCGCTGGACTACAAGGTGCCTGCCGAGATTCAGCTGGCATTGATGGACGAGTTGATGCGCCTGGGCCGCCGCGCGACGCGCTGGTTCCTGCGCAGCCGTCGCAACGAGCTGGACGCGGCGCGTGATGTTGCGCATTTCGGTCCGCACCTCGCTGCACTGGGTCTGAAGCTGGACGAACTGCTGGAAGGCCCGACTCGCGAAGTCTGGCAGACCCGCTATCAAGCCTATGTCGAAGCAGGCGTGCCGGAGTTACTGGCGCGCATGGTTGCGGGCACCAGCCACTTGTATACGTTGCTGCCGATCATCGAAGCGTCTGACGTCACCGGGCAGAACGCTGCCGACGTGGCCAAGGCTTACTTCGCCGTGGGCAGCGCGCTGGACGTGACCTGGTACTTGCAACAGATCAGCAGCCTGCCGGTGGAAAACACCTGGCAAGCCCTGGCCCGCGAAGCGTTCCGTGATGACATCGACTGGCAGCAACGGGCGATCACCATCTCGGTCCTGCAAATGGCCGATGGCCCAGCTGACATCGAGGAGCGCCTGAACCTGTGGCTTGAACAGCACAGCGCCATGGTCGACCGCTGGCGCGCGATGCTGGTGGACATCCGCGCAGCAAGCGGCACGGACTACGCGATGTATGCAGTAGCCAACCGTGAGCTGCTGGACCTGGCCATGAGCGGCCAGGCTATTACCGTTTGATGGTTTAGTCCGGCTGTAATGAAAGCCCTGCATCGCGAGATGTGGGGTTTTTTTATGGGTTGATGCTGTCAGCGTCGCAAGGTCCTGTGGGAGCGAGGCTTGCCCGCGATACATGAGACGCATCTAGAAGTCACACCGCGTTATCGTTTATCGTCGGAATGCCGCCCAGACCAAGCCCGGCTCCCACAGGGGATCGCCGATATCTGTGGGAGCCGGGCTTGCCCGCGATACATGAGAAGTAGATACCAGTCACACCGCGCTATCGTTTATCGTCGGAATGCCGCTCAGACCAAGCCCTGCTCCCACAGGTAAAAGCCAGCCCAATAAAAAACCCCGTCACAAGGACGGGGTTTTTTTAACGCTGTGTTTCGTTATTACGCTTGAACAACCGGAATGTTGGCGCTCGCTGCGATGTCGCGGAACTCGGCGATCTGGTCGAAGCTCAGGTAGCGGTATACGTCCGCTGCCATGGTGTCGATCTGTTTCGCGTATTCCATGTACTCCTCGACGGTCGGCAGGCGACCCAGGATCGAAGCAACGGATGCCAGTTCGGCCGAGGCCAGGTAGACATTCGCGCCGTCGCCCAGACGGTTCGGGAAGTTACGGGTCGAAGTCGACACAACCGTCGAGTTCGGCTCTACACGTGCCTGGTTACCCATGCACAGCGAGCAGCCCGGCATTTCCATGCGCGCGCCAGCTTTGCCGTAGATGCCGTAGTAGCCTTCTTCCGTCAGCTGGTGAGCATCCATCTTGGTTGGCGGCGAGAGCCACAGACGCGTTGGCAACTGGCCTTTGACCTTGTCCAGCAACTTGCCCGCAGCGCGGAAGTGGCCGATGTTGGTCATGCACGAACCGATGAACACTTCGTCGATCTTCTCGCCAGCAACGCTGGACAGCAGACGGGCGTCGTCCGGATCGTTCGGTGCGCAGAGCACTGGCTCGTTGACGTCGTCCAGGTCGATTTCGATGATTTCAGCGTATTCCGCGTCAGCATCGGCAACCATCAACTCAGGGTTGGCAACCCAGGCTTCCATCGCTTGAGCACGACGTTCCAGAGTACGCACATCGCCGTAACCTTCGCCGATCATCCAGCGCAGCAGGGTGATGTTGGAGTTCAGGTACTCGGTGATCGACTCTTTCGACAGCTTGATGGTGCAACCGGCAGCAGAGCGCTCGGCCGAGGCGTCGGACAGTTCGAATGCCTGTTCGATGCTCAGGTCATCAAGGCCTTCAATCTCCAGAATGCGACCGGAGAATGCGTTTTTCTTGCCTTTCTTCTCAACAGTCAGCAAGCCCGACTGAATGGCGAAGTAAGGAATCGCATGAACCAGGTCACGCAGGGTGATGCCAGGCTTCATCTTGCCTTTGAAACGCACCAGAATCGATTCCGGCATGTCCAGTGGCATCACGCCGGTGGCCGCAGCAAACGCAACCAGACCAGAACCGGCCGGGAACGAAATGCCCATCGGGAAACGGGTGTGGGAGTCACCACCGGTACCAACGGTGTCCGGCAGCAGCATGCGGTTCAGCCAGCTGTGGATGATGCCGTCGCCCGGACGCAGGGATACGCCGCCACGGGTCATGATGAAGTCAGGCAGCGTGTGGTGCGTAGTGACGTCGATCGGCTTTGGATAAGCAGCGGTGTGGCAGAAGGACTGCATGACCAGATCAGCGGAGAAGCCCAGGCATGCCAGGTCTTTCAGCTCGTCACGGGTCATCGGGCCAGTGGTGTCCTGGGAGCCGACGGTGGTCATCTTCGGTTCGCAGTACGTGCCTGGACGAACGCCTTGGCCTTCCGGCAGGCCGCACGCCTTGCCAACCATCTTCTGTGCCAGGGTGTAGCCCTTGCCAGTGTCGACCGGTGCTTCCGGCAGTTTGAACAGATCGGTAGGGCCCAGGCCCAGCTCGGCACGAGCCTTGTCGGTCAGGCCACGGCCGATGATCAACGGGATACGGCCGCCAGCACGGACTTCGTCCAACAGAACCGGTGTCTTCATTTCGAAGGTGGTCAGGACTTCGTCAGTGCCGTGTTTGCAGACTTTGCCAGCATGCGGATACAGGTCGATCACGTCGCCCATGTTCATGTTGCTGACGTCGAATTCGATTGGCAGTGCGCCGGCATCTTCCATGGTGTTGTAGAAGATCGGAGCGATTTTGCTGCCGAAGCAGAAACCGCCAGCGCGCTTGTTCGGCACGTAAGGAACGTCGTCGCCGAAGAACCACAGCACCGAGTTGGTGGCGGATTTACGCGAAGAACCGGTACCCACCACGTCGCCTACGTAGGCAATCGGGAAGCCCTGGCCGCGCATTTCTTCGATCTGCTTCATCGGACCGATGGAGCCTTGTACGTCTGGAACAATCCCTTCACGGGCCATTTTCAGCATGGCCAGGGCGTGCAGAGGGATGTCAGGGCGCGACCATGCGTCAGGCGCAGGAGAGAGGTCGTCGGTGTTGGTTTCGCCAGTCACCTTGAAGACGCGAAGGCTGATCTTGTCGGCCAGGGTAGGACGCTTCTTGAACCATTCGCCGTCAGCCCAGGACTGCATGACAGCCTTGGCGTGGGCGTTGCCGCTCTTGGCTTTTTCTGCCACGTCGTGGAACGCATCGAACATCAGCAGCGTGTGCTTCAGTTGTTCGGCGGCGACCGGGGCCAGCGTTGCGTCATCCAGCAGGTCAACCATGGTGACGATGTTGTAACCGCCCTGCATGGTGCCCAGCAGTTCAACGGCGCGCTTCTTGTCGATCAGGGGAGAAGTGGCTTCGCCCTTGGCCAGGGCAGACAGGAAACCGGCTTTGACGTAGGCAGCTTCGTCAACGCCAGGTGGAATGCGATTGGTGATCAGGTCAACGAGAAAATCTTCTTCGCCGGCCGGGGGATTCTTCAGCAGTTCGATCAAGCCGGCAGTTTGTTCGGCGTTAAGCGGCTGGGGCACGATACCCTGGGCGGCACGCTCTTCGATGTGTTTACGGTAGGCTTCAAGCACAGTATTACCCTCATCAGTGGTCCCAAATGGGTGTCCGGGACGCTCATCCAGGAATTGCCCGAAAAACCTGCACGACGAAACTTTTCGAGTTCCTTGGCCAGGTTTTTCGGCAATTCCTTACAGAAGCTGTTTTCAAAGTTTTACGCCTGCAGGACGGCTGATGAGTGTTGACGAGGGCTTGAATCCTGCGTCAACACCGGACTGCTGGGTTACTTTGACTGTGCTCGTGACGCTTTGAAAACAGCTTCCAACGGACATTGGCGCCTTAAAAGGCTCGCTGATTCTACGGCAAATCTTCCATAAAGGTAAGTTAGCCCTACACGTTCGGGGGTGATCGTTGTTAGACAAAGGGCTAATATGCGAGCTCGTTCTCGCCTGTCGTTGCCCTGCCTGCCATGCCCAATCAAATCATTAAAACGCCCTGCGTCGGCCTTTGTTCCACTGTTTACGGGGACCTGGTGTGCCGTGGCTGCAAGCGTTTCCACCATGAAGTGATCCACTGGAACGGTTACGACGAAGAGCAGAAGCGGGCGGTTTGGCTAAGGCTCGAACAACTGCTGGTTCAGGTGATGACTGCCAAGCTGGAAGTATTCGACGCGGGCAAACTGCGTGCGCAACTGGAACTGCGAAAAATCCGCTTCGTGCCTGCTCAGTCGGAATATTGCTGGGCTTATCAACTGATTGCGCGGGGCGCGCGGGTCATCACCAATATTGAAGCCTACGGCATGGTACTGATGCCGGAGTTCCGCAACTGGGCCTTGCCTGACTTGCGCGATGCCATTGATCGGGAATTTTTCCTGCTGTCCGAAGCACACTACGAACGCTACATCGCACCGGGCTTCCTCAAGGATGCGTTTGGCAGCTAGCGACATGCCCGCATACGCGGGATAATGCCCGCCAGTTTCTGGAGTGCTTATGTCTGAACCCATCCAAAGTCAGCCCGTCGACGCCATTCTCGATGCCACCGGCCTCAATTGCCCTGAGCCGGTGATGATGCTGCATCAGAAAGTCCGCGACCTGCCTGCTGGCGGTCTGCTCAAGGTCATTGCCACTGACCCGTCCACACGCCGTGACATTCCCAAGTTCTGTGTTTTCCTGGGCCATGATCTGGTCGATCAAGAGGCTGCCGACGGGACGTTTCTGTACTGGATTCGCAAGAAGCTGGATTGATTCCGAAGGATTAGCATCTGGCACAGGACTTTTGTGGGAGCAGAGCTTGCTCGCGATAAGGCTGGATGCGGTTTGATTTGAATCGCATCCGGCCTTATCG
>NZ_JAGTPI010000066.1:0-32748 GCF_021147825.1 Pseudomonas quasicaspiana | reverse complement strand
CACCCAGGCGTAAGCGAGCTTACCCCCGAGTGGTCAAACCAAGGCCGGTCAAATATCCAAAGAAAAAACCAACGGAGCTTAACTGACAGGCATTAGGGCTTGCCCGCGATACTGGCGACTCGGTTTCATGGCGATAGCGCGTGATCGTTCATCGCGAGCAAGCTCAGCTCCCACGGGTAATAGGCAGTACCGCCATCAGTAACTCAATTCCGACCATTGCCGTCGGACTTGATCAAAATTTGTGCTATATTCCGCGCCCGCGATTTTTCCAACGTGCAAACGTAGGTTCCAACATGCAAGCAGCCAAGCCGTTATTTGACTATCCGAAGTACTGGGCCGAATGTTTCGGGCCTGCGCCTTTCCTGCCCATGAGCCGGGAAGAAATGGATCAGCTTGGCTGGGATTCCTGCGACATCATCATCGTGACCGGTGATGCGTACGTCGATCACCCGTCTTTTGGCATGGCAATCATCGGCCGGCTGCTGGAGTCTCAGGGCTTCCGCGTCGGGATCATTGCCCAGCCGAACTGGCAGTCCAAAGACGATTTCATGAAGCTCGGCGAGCCGAACCTGTTCTTCGGTGTCGCTGCAGGCAACATGGACTCGATGATCAACCGCTACACCGCGGACAAGAAAATCCGTTCCGACGATGCCTACACACCAGGTGGCATGGCGGGCAAGCGTCCGGACCGCGCCAGCCTGGTTTATAGCCAGCGTTGCAAGGAAGCCTACAAGCACGTGCCTATCGTGCTGGGTGGCATCGAAGCCTCGCTGCGCCGCATCGCCCATTACGATTACTGGCAGGACAAGGTCCGCAACTCGATCCTCATCGACGCCGCCGCCGACATTCTCCTTTACGGCAACGCCGAGCGCGCCATTGTCGAAGTGGCGCAGCGTCTGTCCTACGGCCACAAGATCGAAGACATTACCGATGTGCGCGGTACGGCGTTCATCCGCCGTGACACGCCTAAAGACTGGTACGAAGTGGACTCCACCCGTATCGACCGTCCAGGCAAGATCGACAAGATCATCAACCCGTATGTGAATACCCAAGACACTCAAGCCTGCGCCATCGAGCAGGAAAAAGGTCCGGTTGAAGACCCGAACGAAGCCAAGGTCGTGCAGATATTGGCCAGCCCGCGCATGACTCGGGACAAAACGGTTATCCGTTTGCCTTCTGTGGAAAAAGTGCGTGCCGATGCGGTTCTTTACGCCCACGCCAACCGCGTACTGCACTTGGAAACAAACCCGGGTAATGCTCGTGCTTTGGTGCAAAAGCATGGTGAAGTTGACGTCTGGTTCAACCCGCCACCGATTCCCATGACCACTGAAGAAATGGACTACGTGTTCGGCATGCCCTACGCACGTATTCCGCATCCTGCGTACGGCAAGGAAAAGATTCCGGCCTACGACATGATCCGTTTCTCCGTAAACATCATGCGTGGCTGTTTCGGTGGCTGTACTTTCTGCTCGATCACCGAGCACGAGGGCCGGATCATTCAGAACCGTTCTGAAGAGTCGATCATTCGCGAGATCGAAGAGATTCGTGACAAGGTGCCAGGTTTCACCGGGGTGATTTCGGACCTCGGCGGCCCGACCGCGAACATGTACCGCATTGCCTGCAAGAGCCCGGAAATCGAATCCGCGTGCCGCAAGCCGTCCTGTGTGTTCCCAGGCATCTGCCCGAACCTGAACACCGATCACTCTTCGTTGATTCAGCTGTATCGCAGTGCTCGTGCGTTGCCGGGCGTGAAGAAAATTCTGATTGCTTCCGGCTTGCGCTATGACCTCGCGGTCGAGTCACCGGAATACGTTAAAGAGCTGGTGACGCACCATGTGGGTGGTTACCTGAAGATCGCCCCGGAACACACCGAGGAAGGTCCGCTCAACCAGATGATGAAACCGGGCATTGGCAGCTATGACAAGTTCAAGCGCATGTTCGAGAAGTATTCCAAGGAAGCGGGCAAAGAGCAGTACCTGATTCCGTACTTCATCGCGGCCCACCCAGGCACTACCGATGAAGACATGATGAACCTGGCGTTGTGGCTCAAGGGCAACGGTTTCCGCGCCGATCAGGTGCAGGCGTTCTATCCCTCGCCGATGGCTACTGCGACGGCCATGTACCACTCGGGCAAAAACCCGCTGCGCAAGGTCACCTACAAGAGCGATGCAGTGACCATCGTGAAAAGCGAAGAGCAACGCCGTCTGCACAAGGCGTTCCTGCGCTATCACGACCCGAAAGGCTGGCCAATGCTGCGTGAGGCACTGACCCGTATGGGCCGCTCCGACCTTATTGGTTCGGGCAAGGATCAACTGATCCCGCTGCACCAGCCCACCACCGACAGCTACCAGAGCGCCCGACGTAAGAACTCGACACCCGCTGGCAGCCACAAGGTCGCCAAGGAAACCACGCGGATCCTCACCCAGCACACCGGCTTGCCACCTCGGGGCAGCGATGGCAGCAAACCCTGGGACAAACGCGAGCAAGCCAAGGCCGCCGCCGAGGCGCGTAACAGGCAGGCCGCTAAAGAGCGTATGGATGCTGCGAAAGGCAAAGGCCCCAAGCCGCCCAAGCGTAAACCGGTCGTTCCGCGATAACGGTGTTGTTCTGAGCATCTGACGCCAACCTTCGGGTTGGCGTTTTGCGTTCTGGCTATAGGGCTTTGACGTTCTACCGGAAAAGGCCTGGCGATCTGGTTTTCTCCCCGATAGCAACCCGCCTGACACACACTGGAAGCAAAACAGGACTATTCCCACGCGACGACGCAGTTAGTCCTACATCCAGTGGGGCGGCCTGAGCCTATCCTCGGTTTCTTCAACAGAAGCGCTAGCGTTGCTAGCCGCCTAAGTCAGGGAGATCGCGGTGCTCATTATCAATAACAATTCAGTGAGAGCTCAGGGTGTCATCTCAACTGTGGACAGCAGGACCTCAGCCACAGCAACCATAGTTGCTGACGAGGTGACCGATCAGGCTAGCACCGGTAGCTCGGTTTCAGTCCTCGCTCGTCAGATTAGCGCGGCTGCTTCGCGTGCCCAGGCCAGGGATGCCTCCCTAGACCCGCAGGCAATTGGGCAAAAGGCGTCGCAAGTGCTCGACGAGCTGTTGGGCGGGACTCATCAAGTCCAGCAAGCCAATACGTTTGCCAGCCCTTTTCAAGGTATGCCCCAAGATCAGTTGGCTTTGATTGCGTATGACGAAGGTGGTGATTTTCCCGTCGCAGAGCGTGTGGCGGCCCTGCAAGAGTTATCCAGTCAGGAACAGCTCTGGCGGCAGAATGCGACCCGGCACGCGCTGCATGAGTACGACACCACCGGGAAAATGACCGGCTTTTTTAATGAAGCGCTCTCTCATTTCAAGTCACTGGCACCCATTGAGCAAAGCCAGTATCCGGTTGGTTATGCCGTCGATTTGCAGCAGAAGATTGAGCTCTATTCGGGCAGCAAGATGTCGCTAAGCGTAATGGACGCAGCGAACCCTCTGGAGGTGATTCAACAATCACTTCCCGAGCTGGCCTTTACTCAAGCATTGAGGTTGAGCGAGCAGCCGAAAGTTGTTCCCCCGTCTCAAGTTGATGTAGCTGCTACTCAAGCAAATAAGGTGGGCCGCCAGTTAATGGTGGAGCGCTTGTTCGGAGTGCGCGAGCCCGCCATCGCGGATGCGTCCAAAGGTTTAAAATTTGGGGACCTCGCCCGTAACGAATGTGAGTACCTCACGAAAGAAGATCGCGGGCTGCTTTCTGATATCTATGCTTATGCTCAAGGTGAAGATGTTGATATGGAATATGTTGATGGGGTCGCTCGTTCTCTTGGGCATTATCGGATGTATGGGCATTTCAAGTCGGATTTTAACAAGTGCAATTACGATCTCCAGGGTTGGAAGTTGACGGTTGCTTTTCCAGAAGAAGATGCAGTTGTCGCGTCGCGTATATTGAATGGCGCCACTATAAATAGCACACGGCTCGATCCGGATTTTTTACGATATGCGCTGACTCCAGCCTCTGGCGCGTTGGTGAACTTGGGTTATTTTGAATTCATGGAACATGTCGTGACGAAGTTCTCTGATGAATCTAATACAGCAGCTCCTGTGGAGAGCACGTTCTCTAGCTATGTGCCCAGGTCAGGGGAGGGGTACTACGTAATGACGACCTCCAGTACGGTCAGGATGGCGAATTTCGTTCAATATGTCGTCAGTGAGGGGGGAGTTTTGCGTCTGACAGAGAAAGGTCGAGCACTGAGGGGGGATTCGGGGGAGGGGGACGATAAAACAGTTCGACCCCATCTGGAGCTTGTGAGGACCAGGGCGGGGCTGGAGATATTACGCGAATGGCCCGGCAATGATCTTCACCCAAGAGAGCCGGGTTGGCTTGGCAGTCTATGGGATCGGCTTGGCGAAATGTAGGGCTCGCACCGATCCTCGGCTTACAACGGCGCGAATCACTTGGTCGCGCCGTATTGAGCGCAGCGATGCCTCTGATTGGTCTTTTATTTAATATATATGTATGTCGCGCGGCCTGGACTGTTGAGTAAGCTTGGGGTATTAAGCACAACACTCAAGGAATGACTCGTGAAGAAAATTATAGCAATCACACTTTTGACTTTGTCAGCCAATACGTTCGCAGCAGAGGATGTCATTACAAAGTCTAAAGTGCCTGACCGGATTGTGGTCGCCAAAGCTGGCGTTGGTCTGTCCCAGTTTACGATGATGACTATGGATTTTCCCAGAAGTCAACGTTATTTACCGAAACGCTTGGAGAGCATAAATTGGACTAGTACCTACTATCCGAATAATACAGGTGAGAGCGTTCAGATATGTTATACCCGGCCAGGAAGAGCTGGTTACGACCAGTGCGAAGAAATTTCCAAGAACTCTTCAGGCTCGATTGAGGCTTTTAATCACCATAGTTTTGACAGATTTGCGAGAATTACTATTAAGCATTTGGTGAGTGGCGGACAAAACCAGGGAACTCCCGCTGGTGAAGATTCAATAGCTGTTCACTACAGCTACTAAGAGTCTACTCACGCGAATTTCTAACTCACGCTACAGTTTAATATCCTCACTGTTTCTCCGCCGGCTCCCAGTGGCAGCGAATTCATTCACAAAGCACCCCGTCAGACGTAACTGATTTCAGTAGTCCCGCTGTCGTAAATGAATTCGCCGCCACAGCTGATCACAATCTGCTCAGCCCCCTCGACTGTCCGTCAGCTCGTTCACAAATTTTCCCTCCCTGTGCCTTATTTCTGTGCAACGCTTGCACCGCGGGGCACGGTAGGCGCTTTAATAGTGCCTGGTTCTGCCTCGCCATCGAGGAACCGCCGTATTTGCCCGGATGGCATAAGTCTTGCGCGGTTCCATTACCGTCCAGGCTCGCAGGAGGCACGCCGTGTCGATTCACATTGCCTTGCACCACGTCACGCATTACCGCTACGAACGAGCGGTTGAACTGGGTCCGCAGATTGTCCGCCTGCGTCCTGCGGCCCACAGCCGCACCCGGGTTTTGTCGTATTCACTGAAAGTCCTGCCTGAAAATCACTTCATCAACTGGCAGCAAGACCCTCAAGGCAACTACCTTGCGCGTCTGGTCTTTCCGGAAAAGACCAACGAGCTGCGTGTCGAAGTCGATCTGGTCGCCGAAATGGCGGTCTTCAACCCGTTCGACTTCTTCCTCGAGCCCTATGCCGAGAAGATCCCGTTCTTCTATGCCAGCGAAGAGCAGCGCGAACTGGCGCCGTATCTTGAAAAACTCCCGCTGACGCCAAAGTTTGCCAACTATCTGGCCAGCATCGACCGCACGCCATTGCCTGCCATCGACTTCCTGGTCGGGCTCAATCAGCGCCTGAGTCAGGACATCGATTACCTGATCCGCATGGAGCCCGGCGTACAAACCCCGGAATTCACGCTGGAAAATGCTTCTGGCTCCTGCCGCGACTCGGCCTGGTTGCTCGTGCAGTTACTGCGTCATCTGGGCATGGCCGCGCGTTTCGTATCCGGCTATCTGATTCAGCTCAAGGCTGACGTTGAAGCGCTTGATGGGCCATCCGGTACCGACGTCGATTTCACTGACCTGCACGCCTGGTGTGAGGTGTATCTGCCGGGCGCAGGCTGGGTGGGGCTTGATGCGACGTCCGGCCTGTTCGCGGGGGAGGGGCATATTCCTCTGGCGTGCAGCCCGGAGCCTTCGTCGGCAGCGCCGATCAGTGGTCTGGTTGAACCGTGCGAAACCGAGTTCAGTCATGAAATGTCGGTGGAGCGCATTTGGGAAGCGCCTCGCGTTACCAAGCCTTACACCGAAGAACAGTGGGCCGAGATTCAAGCGCTGGGCCATCAGATCGATCGCGACCTGACTGACAACGACGTGCGACTGACCATGGGGGGCGAGCCCACGTTCGTCTCCATTGATGATCGCGACGGTGCCGAGTGGAACACCGCTGCACTGGGGCCGAAAAAGCGCGCCCTGTCGGCCGAGTTGTTCCAGCGCATGCGCAAACACTATGCGCCGCTGAGTATCGTGCATTTTGGTCAGGGCAAGTGGTACCCGGGCGAGCAGTTGCCGCGCTGGTCGCTCAATTGCTTTTGGCGTAAAGACGGGCAGCCTGTGTGGCACAACAATGCATTGATCGCCGACGAAACCGAAAGCTACGGTGCAACGGGCGAACTGGCCGGGAAGTTCCTGACCAGCGTCGCTGAGCGGCTGAAAGTGCCGACGCGTTTTGTGTTCCCTGCCTACGAAGACAATTTCTATTACCTGTGGCGTGAGGGCGCACTGCCTGCCAACGTCAGTGCCGAAGACTCACGTCTCAGTGACGAACTCGAGCGTACGCGACTGCGCAAGGTGTTTGCTCAAGGGCTGGACAAGGTTATCGGTCAGGTCCTGCCCTTGGCGCGCTCCGTCGACGGTGATCGCTGGCAGAGTGGTCGCTGGTATCTGCGGGATACCCATTGCCGTCTGGTGCCGGGTGATTCGGCGCTGGGCTATCGTTTGCCGTTGGCATCGCAACCCTGGGTCAAGGCGGCGGAATATCCGTTCATTCACCCCACCGACTTCAATCAGGATTTTCTCGAACTGCCAGATGACGGGCAAGTTCAGGCGCAACTTACCGGGCTAACAGAACAGCTGGACGCCAACGCTGAACGTATGCCGAAGATCGACGAGTCGGCCGACTGGCTGACCCGCACGGCGCTCTGTGCCGAAGCGCGGGAAGGGCGTTTGTATGTGTTCATGCCGCCGCTGGAAAAACTCGAGTATTACCTGGAGTTGGTGTCGGCCATCGAAGCCAGCGCCGAAGAGCTGAACTGCCCGATTCTGCTTGAAGGCTATGAGCCGCCGAGCGATCCGCGTCTGGCGAATTTCCGTATCACGCCTGATCCGGGAGTCATTGAAGTCAACGTACAGCCGTCCGCATCCTGGGACGAGTTGGTGGAGCGCACCGAGTTTCTCTACGAACAGGCGCGTCTGACGCGACTGACCACCGAAAAATTCATGATCGACGGCCGTCACACCGGTACCGGCGGCGGCAACCACTTCGTACTGGGTGGCGCGACGCCCGGGGATTCGCCGTTCCTGCGCCGTCCTGATGTACTGCGCAGCCTGCTCAGCTACTGGCACAACCATCCGTCGCTGTCGTACCTGTTTTCCGGGCTGTTCATTGGCCCGACTTCCCAGGCACCACGGGTCGATGAGGCGCGTAACGACTCGCTGTACGAGCTGGAAATTGCCTTCGCGCAGATGCCCAAACCCGGTGAAGAAGTAGCGCCCTGGGTTGTTGACCGGCTGCTGCGTAACTTGCTGATTGATGTCACCGGCAACACCCACCGGGCCGAGTTCTGTATCGACAAGCTCTATTCCCCGGACGGTGCCACTGGCCGTTTGGGGCTTTTGGAGCTGCGTGCCTTCGAAATGCCGCCGCATGCGCGGATGAGCCTGGCTCAGCAACTGTTGCTGCGTGCGCTGGTCGCGCGGTTCTGGCGCGAGCCGTATGCACCGGCCAAGCTGGCCCGATGGGGTACTGAGCTGCATGACCGGTTCATGCTGCCGCACTTCATCGAGCAAGACTTTGCGGACGTGATCGAAGAGTTGAACAGTGCCGGTTATCCGGTACGCGCCGAGTGGTTTGCGGCGCATCTGGAGTTCCGGTTCCCCAAGGTTGGCGATTATGCAGTCAGCGGCATCGAGCTGGAATTGCGTCAGGCGCTGGAACCGTGGCACGTGCTGGGCGAGGAGGGTTCGGCCGGCGGCGCTGTGCGTTACGTGGATTCTTCGCTGGAGCGCTTGCAGGTCAAGATTAATGGCCTTCCGCCGAAACGGTATGTATTGACCTGTAATGGCATTGCGATACCGTTGCAGCCCACCGGGCGGGTTGGCGAATTTGTTGCCGGTGTGCGTTATCGGGCCTGGCAACCTGCCAATTGTCTGCAACCGACCATTCCGGTGCATGCACCGCTGGTCTTCGATCTGGTTGATACATGGATGCAGCGCTCACTGGGCGGCTGCGAGTATCATGTCGCGCATCCTGGTGGGCGCAATTACGAAACCCTGCCAGTCAACGCCAACGAAGCGGAAAGCCGCCGTCTGGCGCGGTTCTTCAGGATCGGTCACACCCCCGGCAAACTGGAAGTGCCACTGCTGAGCGTTAACGATGAACTGCCAATGACGCTGGATATGCGTCTGCATAAATAAGAAACAGTTAGGAGCTGCTGCCCCAGTATCCATTGCTCCGCGCTGTTTCGCGGCAACATTGGACTGTAGGAGCTCACCGAGGTTACGAGGCCAGCGATAGCGGTTTGTCTAATACGCCGCCATCGCTGGCCTCGTAACCTCGGTGAGCTCCTACAGGGAATCCTTTTTTGCATAAAACGCAGTCGACCATCAGCTGACATCCGACTGCGCTACTCTGAAATTTTTAGTCTCTGCCGAGCCTTCCATGCGCGACTTGCTTGACCATTACCCTGTGTTTGCGGGTACCTATCACGAAATGCTTGATGCCGATGGAGCCGTTCGCCCTCATTGGCAGCGCATGTATGAGCAACTGCAACGCAGCACTCCCGCGCAATTGATTCAACGGCAGGCCCTGCTGGCCCGGCAGATTCAGGAAAATGGCGTCACCTATAACGTCTATGCCGACCCCAAGGGCGCGGACCGTCCGTGGGAACTGGATCTGCTACCGCACCTGATCCCCGCCGAAGAATGGCAGCAGGTTGCGGCGGGCATTGCGCAACGGGCCAAGGTGCTCAATGCGGTACTGGCTGACCTGTATGGTCCGCAAACCCTGATCGCCCAAGGCCTGCTGCCCGCCGAACTGGTGTTTGGTCACAACAATTTTCTCTGGCCGTGCCAGGGCATCACTCCGCCGGAAGGCGCATTTCTGCATATGTACGCAGTGGATTTGGCTCGTACCCCGGATGGTCGCTGGTGGGTAACGGCTGATCGTACCCAGGCGCCGTCAGGCGCTGGTTATGCACTGGAAAACCGCCAGATCGTGTCCCGTGCTTTCCCGGAAACCTATCGGGACTTGCGGGTACAGCACCTGTCCGGTTTTTTCCGTGCATTGCAGGAAACCCTGGCGCGCCAGGCGCCAGCCAATAACGAAACGCCGCTGATCGTGCTGTTGACCCCGGGGCGCTTCAACGAAAGCTATTTCGAGCATCTGTATCTGGCGCGCCAGTTGGGATATCCACTGGTCGAAGGTGGCGACCTCACGGTGCGGGATGCGACGGTGTATCTGAAAACCCTTAGCGGCCTGCGTCGGGTGCACGCGATCATGCGTCGCCTGGACGATGACTTCTGCGACCCGCTGGAGCTGCGCACCGATTCCGCGCTTGGCGTGCCGGGCCTGCTGGAAGCGGTGCGTCAGGGAAAAGTGCTGGTTGCCAACGCGTTGGGCAGCGGTGTGCTGGAGTCGCCGGGCCTGCTGGGCTTTTTACCGAAAATTTGTCAGCACCTGTTTGGCGAGGACCTGATCCTGCCGTCCGTGGCGACCTGGTGGTGCGGCGAGCCGCCCGTGCTGGCTCAAGCACTGGAGAAGCTACCGGATTTACTGATCAAACCGGCGTTCCCTTCGCAAAGTTTCTCGCCGGTGTTTGGCCGGGATTTGAACAAGGCACAGCGCGAAGCACTCGCCCAGCGCATGCAGGCCAGACCCTACGCCTACGTGGCTCAGGAACTGGCGCAGCTGTCTCACGCGCCCATCTGGCAGGCCGATGGCCAGCAGTTGCAGCCTCGTGCCATTGGTATGCGTGTGTATGCCGTGGCCAGCTCCGAAGGTTATCGAGTTCTGCCGGGCGGTTTGACTCGCGTTGCCGCCGAAGCTGATGCCGATGTGGTTTCGATGCAGCGCGGCGGTGCCAGCAAAGACACCTGGGTGCTGGGCGAGCTGTCGCAAACCGGCGAGCCCTGGAAAGGCCAGCGCACGTTGGGCGTGCACGACCTGATTCGTCGCGATCCGTATTTGCCGTCCCGCGTGGTGGAGAACCTGTTCTGGTTCGGTCGTTATTGTGAACGTTGCGACAACAGTGCGCGCCTGCTGCGCATCATGCTCACCCGTTATGTGGACGGCGACGACCCTGAAGCGCTCGAGGCGGCCGTGGAGCTGGGTGAACGTCTGAACTTACTGCCTGATGAGGAAGAGGGCGGAACATTGCCTGAGCGGCTTCTCGCGGCCCTTCTCGGCGAAGAGTGGCCGTTCAGCCTGCGCGCCAATCTGCAGCGTTTGCAGTGGGCCGCCTCGCAAGTGCGTGGCAAGTTGTCCCGGGAAAACTGGCAGGCGCTGGTCGAACTGCAGCGTGAAGCGACTAGCCTGGACAGCAAGGACCCTGATTTCGGCGAACTGTTGGACTTCCTCAACCGGCTGGTCATGTCGCTGGCAGCGTTATCCGGTTTTGCCCTGGATGACATGACCCGTGACGAAGGCTGGCGCTTCCTGATGATCGGTCGTCGTATCGAGCGGCTGAAGTTTCTCAGCAACAGCCTGTCGGCGTTTCTGCGCAGCGCGGCCGTGACCGATCAGGCCGGTCTGGAGTGGCTGCTGGAGCTGGGCAACAGCAGCATTACCTATCGCTCGCGATACCTGGCCGTGCCGCAGTTGATCCCGGTCCTTGACCTGCTGTTGCTGGATGATCAGAACCCTCACGCCGTGCTGTTCCAGCTCAAGCTGGTGTCCAAATCCCTGAATCATCTGAACGAAGAGTTCGGTGCGCCTCGCGATGCCAGCCTTGGGACGCTGGTTCGACGCCTGTCGAGTTTCGATCTGGGTTGTCTGGAGAATCCCTTGTTTGGTGACAGCAGTATCAAGGCCGTGCTGGAAGGGCTTGCGGACATGTTGCATAGCATTGGAGATGCCAGCGGGCAGGTTTCTGATCGCCTCGCCTTACGTCACTTCGCCCACGTCGACGATATCAGCCAACGTACGGTGTCCGTCTGATGAGCGCCCGTTACCAGATTTTTCACGACACGCATTACAAATACGACAGCCCGGTTTCGCTGGCCCAGCAGTTGGCGCACCTGTGGCCGCGACCCAATCCCTGGCAGCGCTGCACCGAGCAGCAGTTACTGGTCAGCCCGATCCCGACGATTCGCCGGGATGAGTTCGACGTGTTCGGCAACCCGCTGACCCGGCTGGCATTTGAGCGGCCACATGATGAACTGGAAGTGAATGCGCGCCTGCAGGTCGAAGTCCTTGAACGCTCGCCGCTTAATTTCGATCATTCGCCTGCGTGGGAAATGACTCGCAGCATCATGACCTACAACGCCCGGCCGATGTCGGCGGACATCATGGAAGCCTGTCGCTATCGTTTCGAATCGCCTTACGTGCATTTGAAGCAGTCGTTCATCGAGTTCTCGGCAGATTGCTTTGTGCCGAGTCAGCCGTTGATGTGGTGCGTGCAGGCATTGATGGAGAAGATCTTCACCGAGTTCACGTTTGACAGTGAAGCAACCCAGGTGGCGACCCCGCTGGTCGAGGTGCTGGAACGCCGTCGCGGCGTCTGCCAGGACTTTGCCCACCTGATGCTGGCGTGCTTGCGCTCACGTGGTTTGTCGGCTCGATACATCAGTGGTTATTTGCTGACCCAGCCACCACCGGGTCAACCACGGCTGATCGGCGCTGATGCGTCCCATGCCTGGGTGTCGGTGTTTTGTCCGGTATTGGGTTGGGTGGACTTCGACCCGACCAATAACGTGCAGCCTGCGCTTGAGCACATCAGTCTGGCCTGGGGGCGGGACTTTTCAGACGTTTCGCCGTTACGCGGAGTGATTCTGGGGGGTGGCAGTCACGACCCCGAAGTACGGGTGACGGTGATGCCGATTGAGGTTTGAAAGAGCTTCCAAAACCTGTGGGAGCGAATTTATTCGCGAAAGCGCTGTGTCAGACGTTGATATGTTTCTGGTCGATCCCCTTCGCGAATAAATTCGCTCCCACAATGAAATAGCAGTGTGTCAGGGATGAGCTGCGGTCCGTCGGACTACCGACGGACTCGCTGTCTTGCTTCAGCTGGCTGGCTTGTCGTCAGTGCTGGTCTGTTCTACTGGCGCAGCTTCATCGGTTGCTTCAGTCGCTTCTGTCTCGCCTTCAGCACTGGTTTCGGCCAAGGCAGCGTTTTTGCGCTGTAGCTTTTCCTCTTTCTTCTGCTCTTTGGCCAGATCTCGCTGACGTTTCGCGAAGGAGTAGTTAGGTTTAGCCATGGGCGATCCTCTGTTTCATGCTGGAAATGCGGCCATTCTGCCTGAGAACGGCGTCGGGCACACGGCGTTGTGCGTCCTCTGGTCCAAAGCCTTAATCCCAGACACCAGTTTTTTGTTACTCAATCGTTATCAAAACGGGTTTGATTCCTCAGCGCTGCTACCAGTGGCACCGCATGCGTAAGCGGCAAGCAAACTACGGAAAAGGGTGTTGAGCTGCATGATGGTCATCCTGAAAGTGGCGATGAGGCATCTTGCACGCGGCACTGATCGCCAGCTCTTTGATTGTCTCGATGACCTCGATAGCTAACTGCCACTGAGCCTTGTTGACGCAGGTCATTGGAACCTGACGCCATATCAGGCAGTCTTTGCCGGAATAAACAAAATACCCCGCCTTGGAGATTCCCCATGATTCGCAAGCTTGTTGCTGTATCCCTGCTGACATTGGCCAGCGGCCATTTGCTGGCGGCAGAGTGCAGTGTAGACGTTGATTCCACTGATCAAATGTCCTTCAACACCAAGGCCGTTGAAATCGATAAAAGCTGCAAGACGTTCACCGTAAATCTGACCCACTCCGGTAGCCTGCCCAAGAATGTCATGGGCCATAACTGGGTGTTGAGCAAAGAGGCTGACATGCAGCCGATTGCGACTGATGGTTTGGGTGCAGGTATTGAAAAGGATTATTTGAAGGACGGCGACGCTCGCATCATCGCGCACACCAAAGTGATTGGCGCTGGCGAGAAGGATTCGGTGACCTTTGATGTGTCGAAGCTGGATCCGGCTGAGAAGTACGGCTTTTTCTGCTCGTTCCCAGGCCATATCGGCATGATGAAAGGCACGGTGACGCTGAAGTAAGCGTTACCTTCGCATTCCGGTGTCCATGGCCCCGCGCTGTCTCGCGGCAAACATAGGATCCGTAGGAGCTGCCGAAGGCTGCGATCGCGGTGTATCAGTAGAAACGCTTCGCAGCCTTCGGCAGCTCCTACAGAAAATGCATTTCAATCCAGTAGATTGCATGCTGTTTGATAGGAGCTAACTTGTTGACGAGGCGATGTGTCAGGTGAAACGCTTCGCGAACAAGTTCAGTCCTACAGGAACCTAATCTACATCAAGGCGCGTACGGCAATTCCCGCTTGTGCTGGGTCTTGGCGTAGGTCTCACAAATGATCTTGAACGCTTCTTCACGCACAGGCTCACCGTGAAGGAAGGCGTCAATCTCGGCGTAAGTCACGCCGTGTGATGCTTCGTCCGGTTTGCCGGGCACCAGGTCTTCAAGGTCAGCGGTCGGGACTTTCTCGACCAGCGATTCCGGCGCACCGAAGTGACGGGCGATCGCGCGAACCTGATTCTTCACCAGCCCGCTCAGGGGTGCGAGATCGCACGCGCCGTCGCCGAACTTGGTGAAGAAACCCATCACAGCTTCCGCTGCATGGTCGGTCCCGATCACCAGACCCTGATGGGCACCGGCAATGGTGTACTGCGCGACCATGCGCATGCGTGCTTTGGTGTTGCCGAGTACGAAGTCCACAGCGCTGGCATTTTTGCCTTCGAACGCCTTGATCTCGCTCGCCATGGCCTTGACCGCACCGCCGATGTTCACGGTGTGACGAACATCCGGGTTGATGAAGTCCACCGAAGCCTGAGCTTCGTGTTCGTCATGCTGGACAAGGTAAGGCAAGCGCACAGCGATGAACTGATAGCTGTCGTCACCGGTAGTGGTGCGCAGCTCTTCAACAGCGCGCTGAGCCAGCAGCCCGGCAGTCAATGAATCCACACCGCCGCTGATGCCCAGCACCAGCGTTTTCAGCCGGGCGTTGGTCAGGCAGTCCTGAATGAAAACGATACGCCGGGCGACTTCGGCTTGAAGTGCGTTTTCGTCGGCGAAAGGCGGTTGCACCTTGAGCTGCTCGGCGATCTGGAGCTGTACGGCTTGCATGATTCACTCCTTGGTAAGGATGGGGGCGACGGCTTCTGTTTGCGGATCAGTCCGCCACTTTGAACACATGTCGCAGGTACGAGACGAAGTTGGGGTCCTTGCATTGCGTCTTGCCGGGTTCGTCGGAGATTTTCGCAACGGGCTGCCCGGCACAGGCGGTCATTTTCAGAACGATACTCATGGGTTCGACGCCCGGTATGTCTGCAGTGAGGTTAGTGCCAATTCCGAAGCTCACGTTGATGCGACCGCGCAACGCGCGAAATATTTCCAGTGCCTTGGGCAGCGTCAGGCCGTCGGAGAACACCAGCGTCTTGCTCATCGGGTCAATGCCGAGCTTCTGGTAATGCGAGATGCATTTTTCGGCCCACATCACCGGATCACCGGAGTCATGGCGCAGACCGTCAAACAGTTTGGCGAAATACAGATCGAAATCCTGCAGGAAAGCGTCGGTGGTGATGCAGTCCGTCAGGGCGATCCCCAGCAATCCCCGGTATTCGTGCACCCAGCAATCGAGCGCGGCGCTTTGACTGTCGATCAGGCGCGGGCCGAGTTGCTGGTGAGCCATGATCCATTCGTGGGCCATGGTGCCTAACGGTTTCAGGTCAAATTTGCGTGCCAGTTGCACATTACTGGTGCCGACAAACTGGCCGGGGAAGTCGCGCTTGAGCACGTCGACGACTTCTTCCTGAACGCGGTAAGAAAAACGACGACGGGTGCCAAAGTCAGCGACCTTGAGTTCAGCCAGCTCGTCAGCCTTGGCATTGGCGGTCAGCCAGTCGAACTTGCGATACAGCTGGTCTCGCGCCTGACTGAGCAGGATATCCGGATGACGATGGCGATTACGCACTTCACTGACAATCGCCAGCACCGGCACTTCGAAAAGGATCACATGCAGCCATGGCCCTTGCAGGCGAATACATAGCTCATCATTTTCAATAGTGGTTTTCACATAGCGTGTGTTGAAGCGGAACAGGCCGAGAAACCTCAGGAAGTCGGGCTTCATGAAGTTGATGCGTTCCAGGAAGTTCAGCTCCGGAGCCGCCAGTGACAGCTCGCACAGCTTCTGGATTTGTTGCTGGATTTCACCCAGATAGGGACGCAGGTCCTCACCGTTTCGGCAGCGAAATTCCCACTCAACGTCGACGTTGGGGTAGTTGTGCAGCACCGCCTGCATCATGCTCAGTTTGTACAGATCGGTGTCGAGCAGGTTTTGCACGATGCGATTGGAGAAAGCGCTCTCGCTCATTGGGTCGCTCCAGCAGGACCGGCCGCCAGACGCGGCCAAACGAAAATGAATCAAGTGGTCACGGCGTCCCGTGGCAGAGCCATCGAGCGCTCATTGAGCTTGTTGTTGATAATGACCGACATAATGCCAGTCAGTGCGGGATAGGGGCAGTTTTCTTTGGTAGGGGGAGGCGTGTTGAGAGCTGCCTGGGTTGGAATAGAGCTCACTATGGGAGCGAATTTATTCGCGAAGGGGGCAGCCCTGAAAACATATGGGTCGGCCACACCGCTTTCGCGAATGAATTCGCTCCTACTGGTTTTTGTGTTTGCTGCGTGAAAGCGCTCTTTCAGCGCACCGCAGCAACCGCCGGAAAATCAAGAGTGAATTTCCCGTTGGGTGTGTCATCACGAAACCGCTCCATCACAGTCTTGAGCTTTTTCGCCGATTCCTCGTCGGTGGCGTAGTAAAAAACGCTCGATGCTGCGGCTGAAGCGCGAGGGATGGTCAGGCGCATTTCTGCTACCTCAATCCAGTTCTTCGGCCTTTCGGGGAACCACTCGTTGTAGACAAATGCGTAGTGAACGTCCTTCTCGTCCATCAGTGTGGTCATCCAGTCGACGTCGTTACGCGTCTTGCGATAGTGCAGCGCCTGGATGCTGCCCAGCCCCCATAAATCCAGAATGTATTGGTTGCCATTGAGCGCGACAAGGCCCAGATCATTGACGGCTACCGGTTCGCCCAGTGCCCGGACGATCTCCCCGCTGGAGTACTGCTGGTTATAAATGGCTGCCGAGGAAAGAGGCACACGCAGCGTCGTGTACACCGGAATCGCGAAAGCGACCGGCAGCATCGCGAACAGGGCGGTCATGTAGCGCTCGCTCATGCGTGTGACACAGGCGTAGATGACGAACACGCCAACAAAGGTCAGCCAATAGGCTTCATAGCGGCCTTGCCCTGATCGACCAAACAACGTGTGCAGCGCTGCCACAGTGAGCAGCATCAGGATCAGGGGCTTCCTGTCGAAAAACAGCACACACACGAACAGCTGGGCAAGCAAGACCCAGCCATAGGCATCGAGCTGATTCGTGACGTTAAAGAACAGCGCGGCCAGGCCCGTACCGGTTTTTGCCTGTACGGACGACGGGATGTAGCCCAGGCCCAGATGATTCAAGAACAGCGAAAATGCCACAACCAGCGCTCCGATAACTGCAGCGCTGATCACCGTCGCACGCCGTTCGCCATGCCAGAACAAGTAAGCCAGTACTGGCAGAGAAACGGCCAGTCCTTCATAGCGCACCAACGGCAATAGAATCAGCGCGATATAGATGGGCAGCGGTGTTATGGCTACCTGACCGAACTCTTTTTTCACCACCGCGCACGCTATCAAGGTCACGAGATAGACCTGCAGCGTGTGCTCCATCCCCGCGAAAATCAGGCCGTAGAGATTGGTGGCGAGGAAGAAACCACCGAGAATCAGCACCTTGCTGATTGGGTGCAAACCCTCGAGCAACCTGAGCAAAGGGCCTATGGTCAGGAACGCGAAAATCAGATTGAGGAAAAAAGGTGCCAACACCATCCCGTTCCCCAGAACGGCAAAAGGTGCGAGCAGGAAGGGCCAGATAATGCTTGAGGATGGCGCTGAAAATTCACCGGGGTTGATACCGTAATGGCCGCTGAACATCTGTTTGGCCAGCGCGAGGTGAATGTAGGGATCGTCCAGCGTGTAAATGAACATGCCGTGGTTGTTGATCAGGATCGCCAGCGTCATCAGCATCACCGGCAACGCGAGCAAAATAACCGTCAGGTGCCTGTCTGTAAGCCGTGGCAGTGAGTTTGCCTTTGCAATGTTAGCGGTCGCCATAGCGTCATAACCTGTCAGGGGATCAAGTCAGGGAAACTACGTAGCGATCGACATGCGCAGCGCGAAGGCTTCTACCCAGGGTTGCAGGAATATAGGTTCAACGCCGGGCTGCACACAGCCATAAAAAACTATTTGATGGGTAGAAGCAGCCGTAATGCTGGCGTCAGGATTCGGGGGATTCTATGTCCGCTTTCAAGCTTGAGTTTGTAGACCGGCTTTAGCCGAGGGGGGGGGCGCAAATTCTGTTGGAGGGAGCCTTGCCGCGATGCAGGCGCTTTGCTCCGTCAGGCACACCGCGTTACCGTTCTTCGCGGGCAAGCCCGGCTCCTATGGAATAGCGCGGTCTATGTGGGAGCGAGGCTTGCCCGCGATGCATGAGAGACAGCCAGAAGACATATCGCGTTATCGTTTATCGTCGGGATGCCGCCTCGCGAACAAGTTCGCTCCTACCGTTTGGTGCGGTGTCAGGCAGGAGGCAATTTGTTGGCGAGAGGTTTCGTGCGCTCATTCTCCTCCCAACTGCTCAAGCATCCACTTCGCAAAGTCCCTGATCTTTGGCACTTCAGCAGCATGTTCCGGGTAGGCCATGTAATACGCGTCGCTGCTTGGCAAGGCGTGTTGCCATGGGATGACCAGCTTGCCGTCGGCCAGTTCTTCTTCCACCAGAAACCGCGGCAGCAGGGCGACGCCGCAGCCGACCTGCGCTGCGCGGATGCACATGTAGAAGGTTTCGAAGCGTGGTCCGTGGTAGCTGTGTTCTGTGTGATAGCCCTGACTGTCGAACCAGTCATGCCAGCCTTGCGGGCGATTGGCGTTTTGCAGCAGGACCAGATCGGCCAGTTGTGTCGGATCGGTAAACGGCGTGGCGGGTAGAGCGGCCGGTGAACAGACGGGCACCAGTTCTTCGCCAAACAACCGAATACTCTCTGCGCCCGGACGCGCGCCCTGGCCGAAGTAGAAGGTGAAATCGCAGCGGCTTTGAATCAGGTCATCGTTCTCCTGCTCGTTGACCACATCCAGGTGGATATGCGGATGACGCAGACGCCAGCCTTTCAAGCGCGGCACCAGCCAGCGTGCGCCGAAGGTCGAGGGTGTCGAAACCCGCAGCACCTCGGTCTCGCCGCCGTAGGAGCGCAGGAAGTGCGTAGACATCTCCATCTGGCTCAGAATCTTGCGCACTTCGCCCAGATACAGCGCGCCGGCCGGGGTCAGTTGCAAGCGGCGACGCACGCGACGAAACAGTAAGTGCTGCACCAGTTCTTCAAGCTGCGCCACTTGCTTGCTGACTGCACTTTGCGTGAGGTTCAGTTCCTCGGCCGCGCGCGTGAAGCTCAAATGCCGGGTGACCGCTTCGAAGCATTGCAGCGCCGTGATGGACGGCAGGTGGCGTCTGTTCAGCATGTTCTAGCCTTTTCCGATCTTGATACCGCGAGCATGAATAAAAGGAATGATATCTCGCCTAATGGTCGTTTGTTGATGGCGTTAAGGCCAGTTATTACTAGAGCCTGAAGATTTACCGTTATTCCAGCATTCCCGAAATCAGGAGAGAACATGCTTACCGACCTGCTAAACCGCCTCGGTGTCGACCCCGCGAAATATCAAAAGGGCGACCAGCCTGTCCATACACCTATCGACGGCAGCCGTATCGGTGCGGTGAGCTGGGAAGGTGCTGCAGAGGTTGAGCAGCAAGTTACGCGTGCCGACGCTGCTTTTCAGGCCTGGCGCAAGGTACCGGCTCCACGTCGTGGCGAGCTGATTCGTCTGTTCGGTGAAGCGCTGCGCAAGCACAAGGCTGACCTGGGCGAGCTGGTTTCATGGGAAGCTGGCAAGATTACCCAGGAAGGTCTGGGTGAAGTGCAGGAAATGATCGATATCTGCGACTTCGCCGTCGGCCTGTCCCGCCAGCTGTACGGCTTGACCATCGCCTCTGAGCGCCCAGGTCACCACATGCGTGAAACCTGGCATCCGCTGGGCGTGGTCGGTGTGATAAGTGCGTTCAACTTCCCGGTCGCGGTCTGGTCCTGGAACACCGCACTGGCGCTGGTGTGCGGCAACTCGGTGATCTGGAAGCCGTCTGAGAAAACCCCATTGACCGGTCTGGCGTGCCAGGCGCTGTTCGACAAGGTCGCGGCTGACTTTGCTGATGCGCCGGAGTATCTGGCTCAGGTGATCATCGGTGGTTGTGATGCGGGTGAGGCGCTGGTCGATGATCCGCGTGTGGCTCTGATCAGTGCAACCGGAAGCACCCGAATGGGGCGTGAAGTGGCTCCGAAAGTGGCCGCGCGTTTCGCTCGCAGCATCCTTGAGCTGGGTGGCAACAACGCCATGATTCTCAGCCCGACAGCCGACCTGGATCTGGCCGTACGCGCCATCCTGTTCAGCGCCGTCGGTACTGCCGGGCAGCGCTGCACGAGCCTGCGTCGTTTGATCGCCCATGAGTCGGTGAAAGCCGAAATCGTTGCGCGTCTGAAAACTGCCTACGAAAAAATTCGTATCGGTCACCCGTTGGAAGGCAATCTGATTGGTCCGCTGATCGACAAGCATAGCTATCAAGCCATGCAGGATGCGCTGGAGCAGGCGACGAGCGAGGGTGGCAAGGTGTTCGGCGGCAAGCGTCAGTTGGAGGACAAATTCCCCAATGCTTATTACGTTTCTCCGGCCATCGTCGAGATGCCAGAGCAGAGCGATGTCGTACGCGAAGAGACTTTCGCGCCGATTCTGTACGTAGTGGGTTATGAAGATTTCAACGAAGCGCTGCGTTTGAACAACGCTGTGCCGCAAGGTCTGTCGTCGTGCATATTCACCACGGACGTGCGCGAAGCGGAGCAGTTCATGTCGGCGCTGGGCAGTGACTGCGGTATCGCCAACGTCAACATCGGCCCGAGCGGTGCTGAAATCGGCGGTGCATTCGGTGGCGAGAAAGAAACTGGCGGCGGTCGTGAGTCCGGCTCCGATTCGTGGCGCGGTTACATGCGTCGCCAGACAGCGACCGTGAACTACTCGCTGGAACTGCCGCTGGCGCAGGGCATTACATTCGATTGATAGCTTTTCCGCTGGCGCGGGCGGGTGGCATCTATCTCGATTGCCCCGCCGGCTTCAACAGGTGAATGAGTACTCTGTGGGAGCGAATTTATTCGCGAAGGGGCCTGTATATTCGATAGAAATTTTTCGTCTGCCAGGCAGTCTTCGCGAATAAATTCGCTCCCACGGGGTCTGCGCAATCCCCTAGGACCGGCTTCAGCCGGGAGGGCGTCGGTACATTCGCTAAATTTTCTTCGGCGCAATTACCGCTCTCCCGGCTAAAACGGAACGCTGCCCGCCCGTTGTAAAGTGTTGTTGGCGAAACTGCTCCAGTTGCAAAACCTCCACTAACCTCAATTGGTGCGTCCCGTAGCGCAGGCGCACCGCCGGTGTGCAGATCGGTGACGCATGCTGTTACAGCGGGGTTGTACGTGGCGTGATGCGTAGGTTGCTACGTATTTTGCCGTTGGTTGCACCTTTTTGTTTCAGGGTTGTACTTTGCTTGATGTAGAGGGTTGCATGCCCTGCGGTCAAAGGCTCTAGCCGGGCCGGACGCAACAAATCCGAGAGTTTCATCAGAATAAAAAACGAATGGCACGCCACTTGCTCAGAGCAACTCTGTAGTTGCAGTGCTAATCAAAAAAATCTCAGGAGCACCACTCATGTCGCAGACGTTTTACAGAAAAGGCTTTCTTGCACTTGCAGTCGCTACTGCATTCGGCGTGTCTTCGTTTGCTCAGGCTGATCTGAAGATCGGTGTCGCGGGGCCAATGACTGGCGCCAACGCATCGTTTGGTCAGCAATACATGAAAGGCGCTCAGGCAGCCGCCGACGCGATCAACAAAACTGGCGGCGTTAACGGCGAAAAAATTGTACTGACGGCGTATGACGATGCCTGCGAACCGAAACAGGCCGTTGCCGTCGCCAACAAGGCCGCCTCGGACAAAGTAGCCGGTGTTGTCGGTCACTTCTGCTCCTCGTCAACGATTCCAGCCTCGGAAGTTTATGACGAAGCCGGCATCATCGCGATCACCCCAGGCTCTACCAACCCGACGGTGACCGAACGCGGCCTGACCGCCATGTTCCGCATGTGCGGTCGTGACGACCAGCAAGGTATCGTGGCGGGCGACTACATTGTCGATGTTCTGAAAGGCAAGAAAATCGCCGTAATCAACGACAAGGACACCTACGGTAAAGGTCTGGCTGATGCGACCGCCAAGCAACTCACCGCACGTGGCGTGAAACCGGTTCTGGAAGAAGGCCTGACTCGCGGCGAGAAAGACTTCAGCGCCCTGGTGACCAAGATTCGTTCTGTCGGCGCGGACGTCGTCTACTTCGGCGGTCTGCACCCGGAAGCCGGTCCTCTGGTTCGTCAGATGCGTGAGCAAGGCCTGAAAGATGTCAAGTTTATGTCTGATGACGGCATCGTTACCGACGAACTGGTCACCACCGCTGGCGGCGCGCAATACGTTGATGGCGTTTACATGACGTTCGGTGCTGACCCACGCGTGCTGCCAGACAGCAAGGCCGTCGTGGATGAGTTCCGCAAGTCCGGCTACGAGCCTGAAGGCTACACGCTGTATGCCTACGCTTCGGTTCAAGCCTTGGCCGCTGGCTTCAATGGTGCCAAATCCAACAAGGGCGAAGATGCCAGCAAGTGGCTCAAAGCTCACCCCGTTAAAACTGTAATGGGCGAGAAAGCCTGGGACACCAAAGGCGACCTGAAAGTCTCCGACTATGTGGTTTACCAGTGGGACAAAGACGGTAAATACCATCAGCTCGAAAAACAGAAGTAAGCAAAGCGCATAGCCGCGCGAGTACCTCAAAGGTGCTCGCGCGTCTTGTTAATGGGGGCGCAAGGTCGCGACCCCGAAGTTCTTCTGTCAGCTACTGAATGACGGTCCGCTGTTTCTCACAAGGAAACTTCGGACTGCATCGTTAGCCTTTCAAGTTCGTGAGCGTGCGTGATGGACGGTATTTTCCTGCAGCAAATGATCAACGGTCTGACCCTCGGGTCGGTCTACGGTTTGATCGCCATCGGTTACACGATGGTCTACGGCATCATTGGCATGATCAACTTCGCCCACGGCGACGTGTACATGATCTCTGCGTACCTGGCCGCCATCGGTCTGGCCGTCCTCTCATTTTTCGGTCTGGAGTCTTTCCCTTTCCTTATTCTCGGCACGCTGATCTTTACCATTGTGGTGACCGGCGTTTACGGCTTTGTGATCGAGCGCGTGGCTTACAAACCACTGCGTAACTCGACACGCCTTGCCCCCCTGATCAGCGCCATTGGTATCTCGTTTGTGTTGCAGAACTACGCGCAAATCAGTCAGGGCGCGAAACAGCAAGGTGTACCGACCTTGCTTGAAGGCGCATGGCGTTTTGAGGTCGGCAGCGGCTTCGTGCAGATCACCTATACCAAGGTATTCATCTTGATTGCTGCGTTCGTTGGCATGGGCGTACTGACCTATATCATCAAGTACACCAAGCTGGGCCGGATGTGCCGCGCGACCCAACAGGATCGCAAGATGGCATCGATTCTGGGCATCAATACCGATCGGGTGATTTCTTACGTGTTCATTATCGGCGCAGCCATGGCCGCACTGGCCGGTGTGTTGATTACCATGAACTACGGTACTTTTGATTTTTATGCTGGCTTCGTCATCGGCATTAAAGCCTTCACCGCGGCTGTGCTAGGTGGCATCGGCTCCTTGCCTGGAGCAATGCTTGGCGGGCTGATCCTTGGGGTTGCGGAGTCGCAATTCGCTGGTCTGATCAATTCTGATTACAAAGACGTGTTCAGTTTCGGCCTGCTGGTACTGATCCTGATTTTCCGTCCTCAAGGCCTGCTGGGTCGCCCACTCGTGGCGAAGGTATAAATATGTCTGCTCCTAAAAAAACCATCAGTATCAAGAAAAGTCTTATCGACGCGGTATTTGCCGGTTTGCTGGCTTTGGTCGTGTTCGGACCCGTTGTCGGCGTCGTGCTCGACGGTTACAGCTTCAACCTGCATCCAACGCGTGTAGCCTGGCTGGTAGGGATTGTCATGTTCGGCCGCTTTATCTTGAGCTTGTTGCTGCAAACGCCTAAAGGCATTGCTATCGGCGAGAGTTTTGAGAGTGCTGGCTCTGGCGTGCACGTGCAGTCACCTGATCACAGGAGCAAGTTGATCTGGGTGATCCCGCTGATGGCTGTGATTGCCGTGATCTTTCCGGCGTTTGCCAACAACTACATTCTCGGGATCGTCATCCTCGGGCTTATCTACGTATTGTTGGGCCTGGGCCTGAACATCGTGGTCGGTCTGGCCGGCCTGCTTGACCTGGGGTATGTGGCGTTCTACGCCATCGGCGCTTATGGTCTGGCCTTGGGCTACCAATATCTGGGCTTGGGTTTCTGGTCGGCGTTGCCGCTTGCGGCCATCGCCGCGGCGCTGGCAGGCTGCATACTCGGTTTCCCTGTATTGCGCATGCACGGTGATTACCTAGCGATCGTGACTCTTGGTTTTGGCGAAATCATTCGTCTGGTTCTGACCAACTGGCTGTCGTTCACCGGTGGCCCGAACGGAGTAGCGGTTCCGTCTCCAACTTTCTTTGGACTGGAGTTTGGCCGTCGCGCGCGAGATGGCGGGATACCTATCCATGAATACTTCGGGTTCGAGTACAACGGCAACCTCAAATTCATCTTCATCTATGCGGTGCTGGTTCTAGTCGTACTTGCGGTGCTTTACATCAAGCACCGCTTGACCCGTATGCCGATTGGTCGTGCCTGGGAAGCGTTGCGTGAGGACGAAATCGCCTGCCGCTCCATGGGCCTGAACCATGTCTTGGTCAAGCTCTCAGCATTCACTATAGGTGCATCAACTGCGGGCCTGGCTGGTGTGTTCTTTGCCAGTCAGCAAGGCTTCATCAACCCGACTTCGTTCACCTTCATTGAGTCGGCCTTGATTTTGGCCATTGTTGTGCTCGGTGGTATGGGTTCGACGATAGGCGTGGTGATCGCCGCATTTGTATTGACCATTACTCCGGAGTTGTTACGTAGCTTCGCCGAATACCGTGTATTGCTGTTGGGGATCTTGATGGTGCTGATGATGATCTGGCGGCCACGAGGCCTAATCCGTATTGCTCGCACCGGGGTCACTCCACGCAAGGGGGTTGCGCCATGAGCAACGACATCGTTCTTTCGGTTGAGCACCTGATGATGCACTTTGGCGGCATCAAGGCGCTCAGCGACGTCAGCATTCAAGTGCGACGCAATTCTATTTTTGCCCTGATCGGCCCCAACGGCGCGGGCAAAACCACGGTATTCAACTGCCTGACCGGTTTCTATAAAGCCACAGGCGGGCGCATTGAATTACACACTCGCGGCACGACCACCAACGTGATCAAGCTGCTGGGTGAGCCGTTCAAGGGCACAGACTTTGTCTCGCCGAAAAGCTTCCTCAGTCGCGTCTACTACAAGATGTTCGGCGGCACGCATCTGGTAAACCGGGCAGGGCTGGCGCGGACCTTCCAGAACATTCGTCTGTTCAAGGAAATGTCCGTACTGGAGAACCTGTTGGTGGCCCAACACATGTGGGTCAACCGCAGCCTGTTGGCGGGCATTTTCAATACAAAGGGTTATCGCGAGGCAGAAGAGGTCGCCATCAATACGGCGTTCTACTGGCTGGAAGTGGTGGACCTGGTGGATTGTGCTAACCGTCTGGCGGGCGAGCTTTCCTATGGCCAGCAACGCCGCTTGGAAATCGCCCGCGCCATGTGCACCCGGCCGCAGGTGATTTGCCTGGATGAACCGGCTGCGGGCCTCAACCCGCAGGAAACCGAAGCGCTGAGCGGCATGATCCGTCTGCTGCGTGATGAACATGACATGACCATTGTGCTGATCGAGCACGATATGGGCATGGTCATGGGGATTTCCGACGATATTGTGGTGCTCGACCATGGCAACGTCATTGCCACTGGCGGGCCTGAACAGATTCGCAACGATCCGAAAGTGATTGCGGCGTATCTGGGCGCTGATGAAGAGGAACTGGTATGAGTACGCCGATCCTCGAAATGAAAGAGATCGATGTTTTTTACGGGCCGATTCAGGCCTTGAAGAAAGTCTCGTTGCACATCAATGAAGGCGAAACCGTCAGCCTGATCGGTTCCAACGGCGCGGGTAAATCCACGCTGCTGATGTCGATCTTCGGCCAGCCCCGGGCGGCCAGTGGGCAGATTATTTACCAGGGCACCGACATCACCCAGAAGTCGTCGCACTACATCGCGTCCAACGGCATTGCGCAGTCGCCGGAAGGGCGTCGGGTGTTCCCCGACATGTCAGTCGAGGAGAACCTGATGATGGGCACTATCCCGATTGGCGACAAACATTCGGCTGAAGACATGCAGCGCATGTTCGAACTGTTTCCGCGCCTCAAGGAGCGTCGTAATCAGCGCGCCATGACCATGTCCGGTGGCGAGCAGCAAATGCTCGCCATTGCACGGGCGTTGATGAGTCGCCCGAAGTTGCTGCTGCTTGATGAGCCAAGCCTCGGCCTGGCACCGATCATCGTCAAACAGATCTTTGCCACCCTGCGCGAACTGGCAGCTACCGGCATGACCATCTTTCTGGTCGAACAAAACGCCAACCATGCGCTGAAACTGTCTGACCGGGCTTATGTCATGGTCAACGGCGAGATTCGTCTGAGCGGCACGGGGCAGGAGTTGCTGGTTAATGAAGAGGTGCGTAACGCTTATCTGGGTGGGCATTGACCAGATGGCATGATGCAAATTGTTGGATTGAAATGCATTTTCTGTAGGAGCTGCCGAAGGCTGCGAAGCATTTCTCCTGATACACCGCTATCGCAGCCTTCGGCAGCTCCTACAGGTCGTGGGTTTGCCGCGAGACAGCGCGGTGTCATGCACACCTGGGACACTCCTAAAGGAACAAGGGTGCCTCTCAAGCTCAATTCACAACGGAATCATTGTCGTCGACAACACCGAACGCAGACCCATGAACGAACGGATCTGGCGCACGCCCGGCAGGTACAGCAACTGTTCGGCGTGCAGTCGGTTGAAGCTTTGACTGTCCCGGGTGCGCAGCATCATCAGGTAGTCGAATTCCCCCGTCACCACATGCAGCTCCATGCAGCCGGAGATTTTCTGCGCCGCGGTCTCGAAGGCCGAGAATGATTCCGGGGTCGATCGATCCAGCACCACGCCAATAATCACCACCATCCCCGCATCCAGTGCTTCGTAATCCAGCACCGCAACAATCTTCTTGATCAGTCCTGCCTGCTTCAGCCGCTCAACCCGTCGCAAGCACGCCGGAGCGCTGAGCTTGACCTTTTCCGCCAGCGCGACGTTAGAGATTGAAGCGTCTCTTTGCAGAGCTTTGAGGATGGCCCGGTCAATTCGGTCGGTACTGCTGGCGTCTGTGTTGGTGGTCATTTCAGTGGCGGTCTTTTATTGCGTGATTAAAATAATCCTAACAACTTTATTAGGTTAAATCCTTAAAGTATTAATAAAGCGCCAAAAATAGCCTTAAGTTTGCAACCCGTTTTTTGGCTCGTTTCCTTAATATTGAATCCATCGCAAGCACTGCAGAGCGTGCCTGCATACTCTCAATATCAAGGAGCCCTGTTATGAATCTGAGCAAATTCAAGCGCTACCCTCTGACGTTTGGTCCTTCGCCCATCACGCCTCTTAAACGACTCAGTGCGCACCTGGGTGGCAAGGTCGATTTGTACGCCAAGCGTGAAGACTGCAACAGCGGTCTGGCCTTCGGCGGCAACAAGACCCGTAAGCTGGAATACCTGATTCCCGAAGCGTTGGAGCAGGGCTGCGACACGCTGGTTTCCATCGGCGGTATTCAATCCAACCAGACCCGTCAGGTAGCTGCCGTGGCTGCGCATCTGGGCATGAAGTGTGTGCTGGTGCAGGAGAACTGGGTCAACTATTCCGATGCGGTGTATGACCGGGTCGGTAATATCGAGATGTCGCGAATCATGGGCGCTGATGTGCGTCTGGATGCGGCCGGCTTCGACATCGGTATCCGTCCGAGCTGGGAGAAAGCCATGTCGGACGTTGAAGAAAGCGGCGGCAAGCCTTTCCCGATCCCTGCTGGCTGCTCTGAGCACCCTTACGGCGGCCTGGGTTTTGTCGGCTTTGCTGAAGAAGTTCGCGAGCAGGAAAAAGAGCTGGGCTTCAAGTTTGATTACATCGTGGTTTGTTCCGTCACTGGCAGCACTCACGCGGGCATGCTGGTGGGCTTTGCAGCGGATGGCCGTGCGCGTCGGGTGATCGGTATTGATGCGTCGGCCAAGCCGGAAAAGACCAAGGCGCAGGTGCTGCGTATCGCCCAAAACACCGCGAAGCTCGTGGAGCTTGGGCAGGACATCACCGAGGACGACGTGATCCTCGATACGCGTTTTGCCTATCCGGAATATGGTCTGCCGAACGAAGGGACGCTGGAGGCGATTCGTCTTTGCGCGCGTACCGAAGGCGTGCTGACCGACCCCGTGTACGAAGGCAAGTCGATGCACGGCATGATCGAGATGGTCCGCAACGGCGAATTCCCGGAAGGCTCGAAAGTGCTCTACGCCCACCTGGGCGGCGTGCCTGCGTTGAGTGCTTACAGCTTCATCTTCCGTAATGGTTGATAGGTTGGCTCCATAGCTGAATTGGAATGCTGCTTCCTTTGTGGGAGCAGAGCTTGCTCGTGATTAGGCTGGACGCGGTTCACTTAATCCCGAGTCGCCCTTATCGCGGGCAAGCCCGGCTCCCACAGGGTCTGCGTTCATCTTTGGACCCAGTTGCCCTCATCGTTGGATTGCCAAACCGAGCACCCACATAGGTGTGACGTCCAATCAAACCCCAATAAACCGCTCTTCCAGAATGCTCTTCGCCAATGTGCTGACCTTTGCCAGAATCTCCTCAACTTGCTGATCCATGGCTTCTGCTGAAAAATCTGATTCCCCAAGCCTGACCACATGCAATTTGTGGCCGCATACCGAGCCTAGCCAGGTGAGTTGCGGCGAAGGGCTTTCTTCGATATCCAGCAAATAACAGCCTTTGGACACCGAGCGCAGCAGTTGGCTGGCATGGCAGCGTGTGTCCAGATTGAGAGCGGCTTGACTCGATTCTGCCCGTAGCCAGTCTTCTAGAAACTCGTTGGGCTCTCTGACATGCAGATAACCGACCTGGTCCCAATCATCTATCGCACTGCGCAAACGCTCGCTGATGTAGCCCGGCAATCCGGCACGCGTAACGATCACGACGCCGACTTCCGGGGAGGGGGTTTTGACCCAGACAGCAGATTCCGATATCCCAAGCATGACGGCGCTCCTGGCGGCTTGAAGGTGCACGTTTTCTGAGTTCTAAACTACTGAAAGTCCAGCGGGGTTTCCTACGTATTAACGCCCTTGAATCGGAAGGTCGTCCGCTTCGCAATGGCTGTGCGGATGAATGTTCACGCTCAGGCATTTTTCGCGGGTCGTTGTTCATATACCGGCACGATTTGCGCATGACTGCCGGTCTGCCCATTCATTCAAGGAGGTCACGGACGATGAAAGAGCCGCCTCAAACGCCTGAAGTGACGGTGCAGGAGCGCAAGATCCTGCGGGCGCTGCAGATCGATGGCCGTATCAGCAATGCAGACCTCGCCAGAAAGGTCGGGCTGAGTACCACCGCATGCTGGAACCACACGCGACGGCTATACGCAAACGGCATCATTAAAAGCGTGCGCGCCCAGATCGACCCCAATGCAGTGCAGCAAGGCACCGTCGTGCTCATCGGTGTAGTGCTTGACCGCTCGACACCCGAGAGCTTCGCCACCTTCGAAGCGGCTGCCCGTGAACTGCCACAAGTGCTGGAATGCTGGCTGGTTGCAGGGGATGTGGATTACTTCATGAAAATCAGGGTTCGGGATCTACCAGCGTTCAATCACTTGCATAACACCCGGATTATTGCGCTGCCCGGCGTACGTCAGGTCCGGACTTTTTTCGTACTGAATGAGGTGAAGTCCGACGGCTTGCTGTTGATCTGATGATCGCCCTCAAACATCGCTTGCCGAATTGTGGAAAACAATTTTGAAGAGCCGCCAAACCGCGACATAAAGCCGCTGCAAATGCTTGTTTTGTCACGCTTTTGACTTGTTCAGGTTTACTGTGGAACTGCCTGTGAATAACGTGGGAGCACTTAGCTGAAGCCCTTGTTTTATAAGGCTTGTAGAGTGATGGTTAAAATTTGATCAGCGCTTTTCGAGCTTGCTCGGCGTGCATTTGTCAACGCTTTGGGGGCTGGTTTTTCATACAGGTATTTCATTTGCTTTGCCTGTGGATAAGTCTGTGGGCAAGCATTGGAAATAGTTCGCAAACCGGCAGCGGATATGGCCTGAAGCAATGACAAGCGGATTTCGGCGCGGCGGATGTTTCATTGCCATTACACGAGGAGAGAATGAGGTCAAGGGAAAAACCACTTTGGCTCTCCTTCAGGCCCCGCAATCCGGGGCCTTTGATGAAAAGAGTTGCCCACGGATATTGTGGGCCTGACTGTGGATAACGTGGGTAAAACCCCGTTTGACCCCGGCTACGCCTGGTCCTGCGGTATCTGGTTGTTTTTTGTACAAAAAGTGCATTGTTTTATCCACAGACTTGCTCCCGACCTCTCTGGGCGGGCATTCTGCTGGGCTTGTTTATTTATCGTTATTAACCGGTCTGCACTCAGGTGCGGCACATCAGGAGAATGAAATGACTTCCACTGTGTTCATTACTGGCGCTACTTCCGGGTTTGGCGAAGCCTGTGCCCGTCGCTTCGCACAAGCCGGCTGGTCGCTGGTGCTGACCGGCCGCCGTGAAGAGCGTCTCAATGCCCTCAGCGCTGAACTGTCCACGCAGACCAAAGTGCATACGCTGGTGCTGGACGTGCGCGACCGCGCTGCCATGGAAGCTGCCATTGAAAGCCTGCCAGCCGAGTTCGCAACCATCCAGGGTTTGATCAACAACGCCGGTCTGGCTCTGGGCATCGATCCTGCGCCCAAGTGCAGCCTGGATGACTGGGACACCATGATCGACACCAACATCAAGGGTCTGGTCTACAGCACTCGCCTGTTGCTCTCGCGCCTGATTGCTCATGGTCGCGGTGCAAGCATCGTAAACGTGGGTTCGGTGGCGGGTAACTATCCTTACCCGGGCGGCAACGTTTACGGCGGGACCAAGGCCTTCGTCGGTCAGTTCTCGCTCAACCTGCGCAACGATTTGATCGGCACTGGCGTGCGGGTTACCAACCTTGAGCCAGGCCTGTGCGAAAGCGAATTCTCGCTGGTGCGCTTCGGTGGTGATCAGAGCAAGTACGACGCGACGTACGCAGGCGCAGAAGCGATCCAGCCGCAGGACATCGCAGAGACCATCTTCTGGATCATGAACACCCCGGCGCACGTGAATATCAACAGCCTGGAATTGATGCCGGTCAGCCAGACCTGGGCAGGCTTCGCGGTTGATCGTAATCGCGGTTGATTCAAGAGGTGTGCAGGAGCCAGATTGTTGGCTCCAGTCAAACAAAGCCGGTCCGTCAGTTGCAACGTATTCTTGTAGGAGCTGCCGAAGGCTGCGAAGCATTTATCCTGACATACCGTGATCGCAGCCTTCGGCAGCTCCTACAGGTCATCTGTTTGATGCGCGACAGCGTGGTGTCAGCGATAGCTCTGGAAATACCTGGCCAACCCGATATAACACGTCGCCAGGTGATAGGGCGTGGTCGATGGCATGTCGCTGCGGCTGACCTGACCATTGGCGTCCAGGCACTCGTTCCAGCCGCTGGCATGCAGGAATCGCTTCTGCAGTGCCAATAACTGTTTACCCAGCGCCGCTTCGCTGCCGGGCCGTAAAGTCAGCGCCCGCAAATACTCGGCCTGTGCCCAGATGCGCTGGGTGCCATCCTGAATATGTCCATCGCTGGTCAGCGCGGCCGCTACGGCGCCTGTTTTCGCATCCACCCCTTGGGCTTCGGCATGGATAAACGCCGTGCTCAGTGACTGATGCAGCGCGCTACCGCGCAAGTGCGGCGACGACTCCAGCAGGAAGTACCATTCAAACTGATGGCCGGGCTCGTACCAGTTATCCACAGCGGCCAGCGGTTTCTCCAGCATTACCCCGTGTTCGCTGTCCACGAAGCGCCGTTGCATGGCGGCTGCCAATTCGTTCAGCGTCGCCAGTGTTGCCTCGTCGGCGCGCACCTCAACTGTGGCCAGAAGCGCTTCGGCCAAATGCATCAACGGATTCTGCAACGGCCCGCTGCCCAGCGTTGCCCAGTCCTCATCAAGCACCGCTTCATACAGCCCGTCATCATCGGCAAATTGCTCTGCCACGACATCCAGCGCTGCATTGAGCACTGACTCGACCAAGGGCTCGCGAACCCTGGCCCAATAGTGTGCGCAAGCGAAGATGATAAAGGCGTGGGTGTAGAGATCCTTGCGACGGTCCAGTGGCGTGCCCTGCGGGTCGATGCTGTAGAACCAGCCACCGTGCTCGGCGTCATGGAAGTGCCGTTGCAGTGAGCGAAACAGTGCGGCTGCACGGGTGGCAGCTTCGGGCACCGCTGGATCATCGATCAGGCCGGAAAACAGAAACAACTGTCGCGCACAGGCCATGGCGCGATAACGCTGCGGTGGCAGTGGTTGGTGTTGCGCATCGACCGCTTCATACGGCAAAGCCAGCTGTGCATTCCAGCCAGGACCAAGCCAGACCGGCACGATGGTTTGCAGGAAGTGCGCCTGAACGCTGGCGAATACGGCGTTCAGGTCAGGCTGAAGGGCGGAGCAGGAAACATCTGGCATCGGCAGGCGTCACAGCAGGGGCGAATTGCGCGACATGGTAGCAGCTAGTACCAGACTGTAGGAGTCGTCCCGAGGATCAGGCAGTTCACGACAACCTCTGCTGGAATGCTATCCCTGTGGGAGCTGCCCCGGTGTCCCTGACACCACGCTGTCGCGCAGCAAACACGGACCCTGTAGGAGCGCGCTTGCCCGCGATTCGGTCTGTCAGTCGATGAATATATTGC
>NZ_JAGTPI010000065.1:0-33435 GCF_021147825.1 Pseudomonas quasicaspiana | reverse complement strand
CCGGGAGAGCGGTATGTCGCTAAAGAAAATTTAGCGAACATTCGGACTTCCTCCCGGCTAAAGCGGAACGCCGCCCGGCCGGTCCTACGGAATAGCGCGGTCTATGTGGGAGCGTGGCTTGCCCGCGATGCATGAGACGCAGCCTGGAGACATACCGCGTTATCGTTTATCGCGAGCAGGTCGCAATGCCGCCCACTCCCACAGATTTGCCAATGGCTCAAAGCCTACTGCGCCGCTATAAAACTCACCCGCACCTTCAACCCACCAGCAGCGCCGTCATGAAGACTGATCTGCGCCAGATGCGCGCGGCATATCTCGCCGACAATCGCCAAGCCAAGACCCGATCCCTTGCCCTGCTGACGGCTGCGGTAGAAGCGCTCGAAGACGCGACTGCGTTCAGCCTCGGGAATGCCCGGACCATCATCCTCGACCTCTAGTACGCCCGGCGCACTGACCCGCAGGATCACGTTACCGCCTGAAGGCGTGTGCGCCAGCGCGTTATCGATAAGGTTGCTCAGCAACTCGTTAAGCAGTGTCGGCTCACCCCGCAACCACACCGGTTCATCCGCTTCAAGGGCGAGGGAAACGCCGTGAGCGTGGGCCAGCGGCGCCATCGCCATGCCCAGTTCGCGAGCCAACTGACTCAGATCCAGTGTCTGCGCCCCACCCTCCGCAATCGCGCGCGCACCATTCTCAATGCGTGCCAGCGACAACAACTGATTGGCCAGATGAGTCAGGCGATCAGTGCCCTGTGCCGCCGCTTCAAGCGTCGTGCGCCAATGTGCGGGTTCTGGATCACGCAGCCCCAGCTCGACCCGTGCTTTAAGCGCTGCCAAAGGGGTACGCAACTCATGGGCGGCATCAGCGATAAATTGTGCCTGTCGCTCGAATTGTTGACGCAGACGCTCGGTAAAGTGGTTGAGCGCGTTAACCAGTGGATGCAGCTCGTGCTGAACCTCAACCAAAGGCAAGGCACGCAAATCATCGGGCTGACGTGATTCGACTTCAGTACGCAAGCGCTCCAGAGGCCGCAACGCAGCACTGACCGTGAACCACACGAGCAGTAACGCACCGGCACCCAGCATGCCCAGACGCAACAGCGTGTCGGCCATCAAACTGCGCGCCATGCTGACCCGGGCTTCTTCGGTCTCGGCAACACGAATCTCGGCCATGCCGTTCATGTTTGGCTCGCTGACCGGCTTGAGCAGACTGACCACTCGCACCGATTGTCCTTGATAGCGAGCGGTATAGAAGCTCGCCAGCGCCGGGTAATCATCGGTGCGCAACGTACCGGGAGGCGGAGGCGGCAGATTTTCATAGCCGGAAATCAGCTTACGGTTGATGTCATTGACCTGGTAATAGATGCGACCCGCGCTGTCGTAAGCGAAGGTGTCCAGAGCGATATAAGGCACATCGGCGCTCAGGGTTCCATCACGCTGGGAAACACCCGCAGCAATCGTTCGCGCCGATGCCAGCAAGGTTCGGTCGTAAGCGATGTCAGCTGCTTCCCGGCCATTCCAGTAAGCGCTGAGCCCGCTGGCCAGCATCAGGACGGTGAGCAATACGCCCAGATTCCACAGCAACCGCCAGCGCAGGCTGTTATGGCTGCTCATCGCGGCTTTCCAGCAAATAGCCAAGGCCGCGGAAGGTCACGATCGCCACCGGATGGCCGTCGAGTTTTTTACGCAGTCGATGCACGTAGATTTCGATAGCATCGGCGCTGGCTTCTTCATCCAGGCCAAACACCTGGGAAGCCACCTGTTCCTTGCTCATCACACGTCCCGGCCGGGCAATCAGCGCTTCAAGCACTGCCTGCTCCCGAGAGGTCAGGGTCAGCAACTCATCGCCCAGAGTGAATCGTCGGGTATCCAGATCGTAAGCCAGCACACCGCAACGCTGCTGCCGTTCGCCACCCAGCACGCTGCGGCGCAGCAAGGCTTTGACCCGGGCTTCCAGCTCGGAAAGCTCAAACGGTTTGGCCAGATAATCGTCAGCCCCGAGATTGAGGCCATGAACGCGATCCTTCACGTCACTGCGCGCAGTCAGCATCAGGACAGGCAGATTCTTGCCCCTCCCGCGCAGCCGCGCCAGTACTTCAAAGCCATCCATGCGTGGCAGGCCGACATCCAGAATCACCGCAGCATATTCTTCGCTGCTCAACGCCAGATCAGCCGCCACACCATCGTGCAATACATCGACGGTCAACCCGGCCCCTTTAAGGGCCTGGGCAACGCTTTCGGCTAATTGCAGATGATCTTCGACGAGAAGAACACGCATCGACTTCTCCTGAGTGCGTGGCTTTTGTGGAGCCCGGAGTTTACAGGCGCGTTACATGCTGTGAAGTATTGAAACAGCTCTAAACGCAATTTATATGGTCATTGAAAGGTAGCTGAAAGGTTTATGAAAGTTTCGGTGTTTAGCATCGGGATGTTTAGCGACAAAACGCGCCGTTTCAGCGGCCGTAAAGAAAAGCACCATGATGTGCTTTCACAATAAGAACAAGAATGGAGTCGACCATGACACAGCCAATGTCCAGGGCCATCTCGCCCGCCTGCAATTCCTATCCTGACGCTTTCGCCTTGACCGGCCGCTGCACGCATTTCATTGCGGGCGCATTCTCGTTGCCTTTCGATATTCATTCACTGCGATGAAGCCGCTTACTGGCGTGCCCCCTTGTGGCCGCCTGTAAAACCGGATCGAACACCCGTTCCACCCCCAAAAACAAAAATCTGGAGACTGACCATGACTTTATCCTTGCGTCGCTTCGCACTGGCTGCTGGCTGCATGATGCTCGCCACGCAACTGTTCGCGGCCGACGAACCCAAGCGCCCTGAATGTATCGCCCCGGCCTCGCCCGGTGGCGGCTTCGACCTGACCTGCAAACTGGTCCAGAGCGCACTGATCAACGAGAAAATCCTTACCAAACCGATGCGTGTGACCTACATGCCCGGTGGTGTCGGTGCTGTGGCTTATAACGCGGTTGTAGCACAGCGTCCTGCTGATGCGGGCACGTTGGTGGCGTGGTCAAGCGGTTCGCTGTTGAATCTGGCGCAAGGCAAGTTCGGCCGCTTTGATGAGGGCGCTGTGCGCTGGCTGGCCGCAGTGGGAACCAGCTACGGCGCCATCGCAGTGAAGAGCGATTCGCCTTACAAAACCCTCGACGATCTGGTCAAGGCGCTCAAGGCTGACCCAAGCAAAGTCGTGATCGGCTCCGGCGGCACAGTCGGTAGCCAGGACTGGATGCAAACCGCACTGATCGCCAAGGCTGCCGGGATCAACCCGCGCGACTTGCGTTATGTCGCCCTCGAAGGCGGCGGTGAAATCGCTACTGCACTGCTCGGCGGCCACATCCAGGTGGGCAGTACTGACATTTCCGACTCCATGCCGCACATCCTCAGTGGCGACATGCGCCTGCTGGCCGTGTTCTCTGAGAAGCGCCTGGATGAGCCGGAAATGAAGAACATTCCGACCGCCAAAGAGCAAGGCTACGACATCGTCTGGCCCGTGGTTCGCGGCTTCTACCTGGGGCCAAAAGTCACCGACGCAGAGTACGACTGGTGGAAAGCCGCGTTCGACAAACTGCTGGCTTCGGAAGAGTTCGCCAAGCTGCGTGACCAGCGTGAACTGTTCCCCTTCGCCATGACCGGTGCCGAGCTGGACACCTACGTGAAGAAGCAGGTTGCTGACTACAAGACCCTGGCCAAGGAATTCGGCCTGATTCAGTGATCGATTGACTGACTAGTGGTTGCAGCTGCCTGCGCGGCAGCGCAACCCGGGAGCTTTCACCATGGTGATCCAACGTATTTTTGCCGCTGTACTGCTGCTGGTTTGCGCCGGTCTGGCAGTCATGGCCTGGCCCTATCAGGCGCCGTTCTCCTACGAGCCGGTTGGTCCCCGGGCTTTTCCCCTGCTGATGCTGGGGTTGATGAGCCTGGCCTTGCTTTACATGCTGTTCCGCCCGGCCGCCATTGTGCACACCGAAGAAGAGCCCGCGCTGGATCGCGACACCATCGTCAAGATCGTCGCATGCGTGGCCTTGCTGCTGATTTTTGCCGGCACCTTCGAACCACTGGGCTTCATCCTCAGCAGCATTCTGATCGGCATCCCCATGGCACGCCTGTATGGCGGCCGCTGGGTACCCAGCGTGATCGTGGTGATTCTGATGAGCGTCGGTCTTTACCTGCTTTTCGATAAAGCCATGGACGTACCGTTGCCCCTGGGCCTGCTCGACGTTCTGGAGAACTAATAAATGGATACTTTCAGCTATCTGGGCCAGGGCTTCGGCGTTGCACTGACTCCTTACAACCTCATTACCGCACTGTCCGGAACCCTGATCGGCACGGTGGTCGGGCTGCTGCCGGGTTTGGGCCCCATCAACGGAGTTGCGTTGTTGATCCCGATTGCCTTTGCCCTGGGCCTGCCGCCGGAATCGGCGCTGATCCTGTTGGCAGCCGTGTATCTGGGCTGTGAATACGGCGGCCGAATCAGCTCTATCCTGCTGAACATTCCAGGCGAAGCATCGACCGTCATGACCACACTCGACGGCTACCCAATGGCCCGTCAAGGCCTGGCAGGCGTCGCCCTGTCATTGTCGGCATGGAGCTCATTCATTGGTGCCTTTATCGCCACCTGCGGCATGGTGCTGTTCGCCCCGCTACTGGCGAAATGGGCGATAGCCTTTGGACCTGCGGAATACTTCGTGCTGATGGTGTTTGCCATTGTCTGCCTTGGAGGCATGGCGGGTGACCGGCCCGTCAAAACCTTTATTGCAGCCTTGATCGGTCTGTTCCTGTCGGCCGTCGGGATCGATGCCAACAGCGGCGTATACCGCTTCACCGGTGACAACATCCACCTGACTGACGGTATCCAGTTTGTGGTGTTGGTACTGGGTCTGTTTTCCATCAGCGAAATTCTCTTGCTGCTGGAAAAAACCCACCGTGGTCAGGAAGCGGTAAAAGCCACCGGCCGCATGATGTTCAACCTCAAGGAAGCGGGCTCGGTGTTCGTGGTGAACATTCGCTGCGGCTTGCTGGGTTTCATCATGGGCGTACTGCCGGGTGCCGGTGCAACACTGGCCAGCGCAGTGGCGTACATGACCGAGAAGCGTATTGCTGGTGCCAGTGGCAAGTTCGGCCAAGGCGACATGCGCGGTCTGGCCGCCCCTGAAACGGCTATTGGTGCTTCAGCGTGCGGCGCTCTGGTGCCCATGCTGACACTGGGGGTTCCAGGTTCGGGCACCACAGCGGTGATGATCGGCGCATTGTCGCTGTACAACATCACACCGGGGCCCATGCTGTTCCAACAGCAACCGGACATCGTCTGGGGCCTTATCGCTTCGTTGTTCATCGCCAACATCATGCTGGTGATCCTCAACATTCCGATGATCCGCATCTTCACGCGCATCCTCAATGTGCCGAACTGGGCACTGGTGCCTGTGATTGCAATCATCACCGGGATCGGCGTCTATGCTGTGCATGCCACCACCTTCGACCTGTTCCTGATGGTCGGCATCGGCATCTTCGGTTACATCCTGCGCAAGCTGGATTTCCCGCTGTCGCCAATCCTGCTGGGCTTCATCCTGGGCGGTTTGATGGAGCAGAACCTGCGTCGCGCACTGTCGATTTCCAACGGTGCGATGGAGATTCTGTGGTCCAGCCCGATCACCATGGGCGTCTGGGCGCTGACCATCGTCATGCTGCTGTTCCCGGTTATCCGTATCTGGCGCAAGCGCAATGCCCAACGCAGTGCAGCGACCAGTGTCTGATAGACCTTTAAAAAGCTGGTGGGCAACACCGCTGGTCGGCCTGGCTGGCGGTTACCTCGCCAGCCTGGTCGGCTGGCCTCTTCCCTGGATGGTCGGCTCGCTGTTGGCGATCATCCTCGTTCGGTGCCTGACACCCTGGCAACTGACCGAAATTCCCGGCGGCCGCAAATGCGGCCAATGGATTGTCGGCATTGGTATTGGCTTGCACTTCACCCCTATCGTGATCGAGCAAGTCCTGGCGCACTTCGGGCTTATTTTTCTCGCGGCACTGATCACCAGTATTTCCAGTGTGGTGGGCGTGTGGCTCATGCTTCGTACGGGAGAGGACCGCGCAACGGCGTTCTTTTCCAGCATGCCCGGTGGCTCGGGGGAAATGGTCAACCTCGGTTCACGCAATGGCGCCCTCCTCAGTAGCGTCGCCGCCGGGCAAAGCCTGCGGGTACTGACGGTGGTACTTTGCGTTCCGGCAATCTTCAAATATCTGATGGGTGAAGGCACGCCGATCGTCCACGCAGGAAGCGTCAACTGGCTGTGGCTGGCGGTATTGTTCCCGCTAGGTGCGGCGGTGGCCTGGCTCTGGCAACGGTTGAAGCAGCCCAATCCCTGGTTGTTCGGGCCTTTACTGGTCAGTGCGGCCATCAGCGTCAGCTTCGATCTGCATATTGGCCTGCCGGACGGCAGCAGCCAGACCGGTCAGTGGTTGATCGGCAGCGGGCTGGGTTGCCACTTCAATCGTCAGTTCTTTCGCCGTGCACCGTCCTTCATAGCTCGGACCCTGCTCGGCACTGCCCTGACCATGCTTATCGCAGCCCTCGCCGCTTTCGCCCTGAGCACCGCGACTCATCTCGACTTGCGCTCTTTGACCCTGGGAATGATGCCTGGCGGCATTGCGGAAATGAGCCTGACAGCCGAAGTCCTGCAGCTATCAGTACCCTTGGTGACTGCGATGCAGGTGATGAGATTGTTGTTTGTACTGTTTTTGGCCGAGCCGATTTTTCGGTATTGGAATCGTCGGGCTGGAGATTAGCGTTTTATGTAGGAGCTGCCGAAGGCTGCGAAACGATTTGCATGTCACACCGCCTTCGCAGCCTTCGGCAGCTCCTACAAAAGATGTGATCTCATCAATCCTGCGGCAATCGCCACTCAATCGGCGCCATACCGTTTTGCTCAAGATACTTGTTCGCCCTGCTGAAATGCCCGCAACCCAGAAACCCTTTATAGGCTGACAGCGGCGAAGGATGCACCGACGTCAGCACAAGGTGTTTGGTGGCATCGACCAGTTTCTGTTTGCTCTGCGCATGGGCGCCCCACAACATGAACACCAGATGCGGCTGCTGGGCGCTGACCGTCTCGATGACTTTGTCTGTGAAATGCTGCCAGCCTTTGCCGGCGTGCGAAGCAGCGTTGGCGCGCTCCACGGTCAGCGTGGTATTGAGCATCAAGACGCCTTGATCGGCCCAGGACTGCAAGTGACCGTGGCGAGGGATATCAATGTTCAGGTCACGCTTCAACTCTTTATAGATGTTGACCAGCGAAGGTGGCGCAGGCACGCCCGGCTGGACCGAAAAGCACAAGCCGTGAGCCTGACCGGGGCCGTGATACGGATCCTGACCCAGTATTACCACCTTGACCTTGTCCAGCGGCGTCGAATTCAACGCATTGAAGATCAGCGGCCCGGGCGGATAGATTTCCTTGCCTGCTGCATGTTCCTGGCGCAGGAACTCACGCAACTGGCCCATGTAAGGCTTTTCGAACTCCTCACGCAGTGCCTGCTTCCAGCTGGGGTCAAGTTTGATGCGGTCGTCGCTTGTCATGGTCACACCCTGAAATCAATGCGCGGACACTAGGAAAGCTGGCCGCCAATGTCAAATCAGCTCGTCGCACCCAACCTTTTCCTACACTGAACCTCATGCAACTTAACCCGACGCCGGACTATCACACCTGTGTTGGATACATGCATTGCCCCCGAGAGGTCACGATGAATCTGCAATTTGAAGAATTCCCGGCTCAGGATGGCGCACGCATCGGCATTGCCACTCTGGACGCCGAACAATCGTTGAACGCGTTGTCATTGCCCATGATCCTCGCCCTGCAAGAACGGCTCGATGCCTGGGCCAGCGATGAAAAAATCGTCTGCGTTCTGCTGCGCGGCAATGGCGCGAAGGCGTTCTGTGCCGGTGGCGACGTCCGCTCGCTGGTTGATCAGTGTCGTGAAAATCCCGGCGAAGTACCGCCCCTGGCCGCCAGCTTCTTCGCCGCCGAGTACCGGCTCGACTACAGTCTGCACACTTTTCCAAAACGGCTGATCTGCTGGGGCCACGGCTACGTGCTCGGTGGCGGCATGGGTCTGTTGCAAGGCGCAAGCACGCGGATTGTGACGCCGAGCAGTCAGCTAGCCATGCCGGAAATCAGCATCGGGCTGTTTCCGGACGTTGGCGCCAGTTGGTTCTTGTCACGTCTGCCTGGCAAGCTCGGCCTGTTCCTGGGACTGACTGGCGCTCACATCAATGCGCATGACGCGCTCGATCTGGATCTGGCTGATCGCTTCATGCTGGATGAGCAACAGGAGGATTTGATCGAAGGCCTGCAGCAATTGAACTGGCAGGAGCAAACGTCAGTCCAGCTCAATAGCCTGCTCAAGGCCCTGCAACATGAAGCCCTTGGCCAATTGCCTGAAGCGCAATGGCTGCCACGCCGGGCGCAGATCGACGAATTGCTCGACGTCGGCAACCTGCCCTGCGCATGGACTGCACTCAGTCATTTACAGCATAGCGACGATGCACAATTAGCCCGCGCCGCAAAAAACCTGACCCACGGCTGCCCGCTCACTGCACACCTCGTCTGGGAACAAATCCAGCGCGCCCGCCACATGTCGCTGGCTGAAGTGCTGCAAATGGAATACGCAATCAGCCTCAATTGCTGCCGCCATCCGGAGTTCAGCGAGGGCGTGCGTGCGCGGCTCATCGACAAGGACAACACACCCCACTGGCACTGGCAGGACGTCGCGACGATTCCGTTGGCGGTGATCGATGCGCACTTCAGCAAGGCGTGGGAAGGACGACATCCGTTGGCGGATTTGTCGGCATATTGAATTTTTTGCTCGACATCACCGGGCCAAGCTCCGTTTGACCTCTTTTCCGCGCGCGACTAGAATCAGTCGCACGGAATGGAGGCTGGATGTCGAAGCAAGAAAAGCTGCTCGCCAAGCTACTGAACAGGCAATCGGGATTTAGCTGGCCAGAACTGGTCGCGCTGTTGAAAGGTTTCGGCTACAAGCAAATCGAGGGTGATGGCAGCCGCGTCAAATTTGATAACGGCAATGCTCAAGCGATGATAAACCTGCATCGCCCCCATCCAGGCAATGAGATAAAGGCATACGTTAAACGACAGGTTATCGAGCATCTGAAAGCGGGAGGTCTGATTTCATGAGTACGCTGTTACAGCACCGGGGCTATTACGGTTCAATTGAAGCCAGCCCTGAAGATAACTGCCTGTTCGGAAAACTTCAGTTCATACGCGCACTGGTGAACTATGAAGGCGAAACCGTGGCGGAGCTATCTCAATCCTTTCGTAACGCGGTAGATGACTATCTGGATACTTGCTCAACTCTCGGGCAAGACCCGGAATTGCCCTGCAAAGGCTCGTTCAATGTCAGGGTCGGGCATGACCTGCATTTGGCAGCCAGCGTTGCCGCGACCCGCGATAAAATTTCACTTAATGACCTGACACGTAAAGCGCTTCGAGAATATCTGAGTCACCATGCGTGACTATAAAGCTGCAGGTTGATAAACGTGATGAGCCGATAGTCCGAAGGTACATATCAGACAGAAAAACGGCGCCCCAATGGAGCGCCGTTTTTGATTCACCTACCGATGCCCGCCTCGACCATCGCCACCGCGACCGCCTCGACCGTCACCTCGTCCACCGCCCCTGCCGGGACCGCCGTGGCCTCTGCCATCACCATGACCATTTCCCCACGAAGGACCGGGGCGGCCTGGATTGCCGCGAAAGTCATTACGCGGCGAATTTCGGTACCCGGAGTTGCCGCGATAACGGTTGTCACCCCAACCGTAGCCGGGCGGACGGCCTGGCTGGTAATACCGTGGTAATGGAGGCGGCGCGTAGTACCGCACCGGCGGAGGTGAGTAATAACGCACCTGTGGCACTGAATAGTAGCGAGGCTGAGGCGCTACATAGATGCGCTGCTCCTGATAGTAATTAGAGCTGTAGCCATTGTCGTAAGAGTAAACACTGGTTCCGTAAGTGGTCGGCAACTCCGTCACCCGGGAGGAATAGTAGCCTGAGTCGGTGTAACAACCTGCGAGACTCAGGGTCAGCAAAACGATGAGCAAGGTTCGTCGATACATGGCGGCCTCCTGGACCGCGGTAGTGCACGCACCAGCGACGCTGGTCGGCGTCTATCAAACTGCAACAGACGAAAATAAGACATTAAAAAGACCCTCCAGTGCCCTGATCCGCCTGTCACCTGACGAGCTGCCGCCCCATCGCAGTGCGCTCGCGCACCATGTCACAGCAAAACGCATCAGCGTAGTAATCATCAGAATCGCTGTCAGCCACGGCGTGCGGGCCTTTCCATGACTTGGCACAACTCTCGCTTAACAAACCGTGTGCAGGAGTCAACTCAGGTTCGCGGCACCACAATTTGCAATAGCTGACTAGGGTTCCGGCTCGCCTTTGGCGAGTGGCTGGTCCGAGAGTTGGCGACCTCCAGTAGAGGTTACACGGCGGGATAAAAGCCCGGGAGACAGGACACCAGTGGTGTCGCGTTGCTCCTGATCGCCTTTCTTTCGCTACTGGAGGTAAACATGCAAAAGTCCCGTCTATTAGGTCTGCTCACCGCAGGCCTCATCGCTGCATCGATCCTCTCCCCGGCACACGCCGCCGTTAAAAAAGAATTCAATGTTTGCTGGACGATTTATGCCGGCTGGATGCCCTGGGAATACGCAGGCACTCAAGGCATCGTCGATAAATGGGCGAAAAAGTACGATATCAAAATCGATGTCACCCAGCTCAACGACTACGTCGAATCCATCAACCAATACACCGCTGGCCAGTTCGATGGCTGCACCATGACCAACATGGACGCGCTGACCATCCCGGCTGCGGGCGGCGTAGAAAGCACCGCGCTGGTAGTCAGCGACTTCTCCAACGGCAACGATGGCATTGTGATCAAGGGCACCGGCAAGAAAGTTGCCGACCTCAAAGGCATGGACGTCAACCTGGTAGAGCTTTCCGTTTCCCACTACCTGCTGGCCCGCGCGCTGGACAGCGTCGATCTTGCAGAAAAAGACCTGAAAGTGGTCAACACGTCCGATGCGGATATCTCTGCGGCTTTCAACACTGACGACGTGCAAGCCGTCACCACCTGGAACCCGATGCTGGCCGACATCAAAGCCAAGCCCGGCGTGACTGAAGTGTTCAACTCCAGCCAGATTCCTGGCGAGATCATGGACATGATGGTGGTCAACACCCAGACCCTGAAAGACAACCCGGCACTGGGCAAAGCCCTTACAGGCGCATGGTTTGAAGTGGTCGCACTGATGAACGCGAAAAACGCCCAGAGCAAAGCCGCTCTTGAGCACATGGCCAAAGCTTCTGGCACCGATCTGGCCGGTTTCCAGGCGCAGCTGGACACCACCAAACTGTTCGCCACTCCCAAGGAAGCGCTTGAGTTCGCCACCAGCAAACAACTGCCGGACACCATGCGCAAAGTCGCCAACTTCTCCTTCGAGCATGGCCTGCTCGGTGAAGGCGCCAAAGACTCCAGCGCGGTGGGCATGACCTTCGCCAATGGCGTGACCTCTGGTGACAAGGCCAACCAGAAGCTGCACTTCGATCCGAGTTATGTGCAGATGGCTGCCGACGGCAAGTTGTAATCCGGGTCCCGCTGAAAGGTCATTGCCATGCGCTTGATAAATCGCCGCCCGGATCGCGCCAGCCGCCTGATCCTGGTGCTCCTGCCGTTCGCCTTGCTGCTGTTCGCCTACTTCACTGGCTCGGCAACCCGGCTGACGGAGAACCCCAACGACAAGCTGTTGCCCAGTGCGGTTCAGATGGCCGATGCAGTAAAACGCATGGCCTTCACCGAGGACCAACGCAGCGGCGGCTATCTGCTGTGGCAGGACACCGGTTCCAGTCTGCAACGTCTGGCTATCGGCTTGGGCATCAGCGCCTTGCTGGGCCTGTGCCTGGGCATTGCCTCGGGGATTCTGCCGTTGTTCGGCGCACCGTTGTCGCCCTTACTGACGGTGCTGTCGATGGTGCCACCGCTGGCGATTCTGCCGATCCTGTTCATTGTCTTCGGGTTGGGCGAACTGTCGAAAGTGATGCTGATCGTGATTGGTATCACGCCGATTCTGGCCCGCGACCTTGAGCAGCGCGCCCGGGAAATTCCCGTCGAGTTGCTGATCAAGGCGCAGACATTGGGCGCATCAACCTGGACGTTGATCCTGCGGGTGATCCTGCCGCAATTGCTGCCACGCTTGCTGATCGCTCTGCGACTGGTGCTGGGCTCGGCCTGGTTGTTCCTGATCGCCGCTGAAGCCATCGCGTCCACCGATGGCCTTGGGTATCGGATCTTTCTGGTTAGGCGTTATCTGGCCATGGACGTGATTCTTCCCTATGTGGTCTGGATCACCCTGCTGGCCTGGCTCATGGATTGGGGTCTCAAGGCGCTGACCCGTAAAGCCTTTCCCTGGTATGAGGGGGTACGCGGATGAGCTTCATTTCAGTCAATAACGTCTGGCAGCAATACGACGACCTGGTGGTGCTGGAAGGCCTGAATCTGAGCGTCGCCGAAGGCGAGTTCTGCACACTGGTGGGCGCTTCGGGCTGCGGCAAGTCGACCTTTCTGCGCCTGTTGCTGGGCCAGGAAGTCGCCAGCAAAGGCAGCATCACCCTGGACGGCAAGGCACTGGCGAGCGAACCTGATGCCAGTCGCGGCGTGGTGTTCCAGCGCTATTCGGTGTTCCCGCATCTTTCGGTGCTGGACAACGTCGCGCTGGGTCTTGAGCTCCCTCGTTCGGCATTCCTTGGCCGGTTGTTTGGCACGGCCAAGCGCGAAGCACGGGAACAGGCCGCGCAACTGCTGCACAAAGTCGGCCTTGGTCACGCGCTGGATAAATACCCCGCGCAGCTTTCCGGCGGCATGCAACAACGGCTGGCCATTGCTCAAGCGCTGATCATGAAACCCAGGGTGCTGCTGCTCGACGAACCGTTCGGCGCGCTCGACCCTGGCATTCGCAAAGACATGCACGCCTTGTTGCTGGAGCTGTGGCGCGAGACCCAACTGACCGTGTTCATGGTCACTCACGACCTGTCCGAAGGCTTCAACCTCGGCACTCGTCTGTTGGTTTTCGACAAAGTGCGCATCGACCCTCACGCACCCGGCGCTTATGGCGCGCGCATCACTTACGACATCCCCCTGAACAGCGACCGCCGCGCCGCACGCGCCGCGCTTGATTCGCTGCAACAGGCTTAAAGGACATTGCTCATGACCACAAACACGTTATTCCCGGTCTTTACCGAAGAACTGCTGCCCGGTGGCGGCCATCGTTCCTTCATCCTCAAGCGCGGTGAGCTGCTGCGCCTGACCGATTTGAATGGCAATGCAAACGTCAGCCTGACGATGCTAAACGCAAACGAAAAAACCGAGCGGTTGAATCTGCCCGACAGCCTCAAGTGCCAACACACCGCCAAACTCACCAGCGGCCACTGCCTGTATTCGGACATGGGCCGCGTATTGACAGCGATTACGGCTGACACCTGCGGCTGGAGCGACAGCATCGGCGGCGTGCTCTGCGCCGATGAAGTTGCGGAAAAGTACGGCCAGGGCCGCTATCAGGAACTGCGCAATGGCTTCTTCCGCAACGGCGTCGATAACCTGCTGGTCGAGCTGGGCAAGTGGGGCCTGGGGCTGTCCGATCTGCTGATGACACTGAACCTGTTCAGCCGCGTCAGCGTTGACGACGCAGGCAAACTGCACTTCGTGCCGAACAACTCCAAAGCGGGTGACTACATCGAGCTGTACGCACCGATGGACACGCTGGTGGTGCTCACCGCGCTGCAACACCCCATGGACCCGAACCCGGAATACGCGCCACAACCGGTCCAGTTGAGCTGGATGAAAGCCGACGCCAGCGTCGCCGAACACTGCCGTACGTCCCGCCCGGAAAACGAGCGCGGTTTCATCAACACCGACCGCCTGTTCGCCTGAGGAGCATTGTCATGAGTCTGCATTCCAACATCCCGACCACCACTACTCACATCCCGGCAGGCGAGCCGTCGCTGACCGAACTCAAGGCCGGGCAAACCCTGCGCATCCTCGATCTGGAGGGCAACCAGGCAATCGATACGCTGTTCTTCAGCCTTGCCAACCCTCGTGAGCGCTATGACGTACAGCGCACATTGCGCCGTCAAGGCAGCGTTTATCTGACCACGGGCAGCGTGCTGTATTCCAATCTCGGCAAGCCGATGCTGACCATCGTCGATGACACCTGTGGTCGCCACGACACCCTCGGCGGTGCCTGCGCGCAAGAGAGCAACACCGTGCGTTACGCCCTGGAAAAACGCCACATGCACAGCTGCCGCGATAACTACCTGCGCGCCTGTGCCCACGATGGTCGTCTGGGCAAAGGCGACATCGGGCCAAACATCAACTTCTTCATGAACGTGCCGGTCACCGCTGATGGCGGGCTGACCTTTGAAGACGGCATTTCCGCCCCCGGTAAGTACGTGGAACTGCGCGCAGAAATGGACGTGATCGTGCTGATCTCCAACTGCCCGCAGTTGAATAACCCGTGCAACGGCTACAACCCGACACCGGCTGAATTGCACGTCTGGAATTGATCTCTCCGGCTGCATGTATACCTGTGGGAGCAGAGCTTGCTCGCGATAAGGCTGGACGCGATCCAAAGTGAACCGAGTCTAGCCTTATCGCGAGCAAGCTCAGCTCCCACAAGGAATCTCCATTGCAATCCAGATTTTGCAGCACCTGAACACACCACGACGGACGACCCTCGTGCAGACACATCAATAGCGGGACGGCCCGCTTCCCAGTTTGAGGTCGAGCTGATCGGCTTCCGGGGTTCAAGCCATGTTCGACAAACTGCTGATTGCCAACCGCGGCGCCATTGCCTGCCGCATCCTGCGAACCTTGCGTGCACTGCACGTCAAAGGCGTCGCGGTCTATTCCGAAGCGGACGCGGCCAGCCTGCACCTGCTGGAAGCCGATGAAGCCCACAGTCTGGGTGAAGGCGGCGCAGCCGGAACCTATCTGGCGGTGGACAAAATCCTCGCCATCGCCAAAACCACCGGCGCTAAAGCCATCCATCCTGGTTACGGTTTTCTTTCGGAAAACGCGGCCTTTGCTCAGGCCTGTGAAGACGCAGGGATCGCTTTCGTGGGGCCAACGCCCGAGCAACTGCGCGTTTTCGGCCTCAAGCACACCGCTCGTGCGCTGGCGAAGAAGCACGGTGTACCAATGCTCGAAGGCACCGAGCTACTCGACAGCGTCGAAGCCGCCCTGAGCGCGGCTGAAATCATCGGCTACCCGGTAATGTTGAAAAGCACCGCAGGTGGTGGCGGGATTGGCATGCGCGTCTGCCGCACTGCCGCAGAACTGAGCGAATCCTTTGAGGCCGTAAAACGCCTCGGGCAGAACAATTTCAGCGACGCCGGCGTATTCATCGAGAAGTACATCCAGCGCGCCCGGCACCTTGAAGTGCAGGTCTTCGGCGACGGTTGCGGCGAAGTGCTGGCCCTTGGCGTACGCGACTGTTCCGTACAGCGGCGTAACCAGAAAGTCCTCGAAGAAACCCCTGCGCCAAACTTGCCCGACGGCATGGGTGAAGCGCTGTGCATGGCGGCGATCAAACTTGCCAAAGCCGTTAACTATCGCAGCGCAGGAACTGTGGAGTTTGTTTTCGACAGCGACGACCAGCGTTTTTACTTCCTCGAAGTGAACACCCGCCTTCAGGTCGAGCACGGCGTCACCGAGCAAGTCTGGGGTGTCGATCTGGTCAGCTGGATGGTGCAACTGGCGGCCGGTGACCTACCGCCGTTGTCGGAACTGCAAGCCGCACTCAAGCCCAGCGGCCACGCCATCCAGGCGCGTCTGTATGCGGAAGATCCGGGGCGGGATTTCCAGCCCTGCCCCGGCTTGCTGACCGCAGTGAACTTCCCCGCTGTGGATGGCAAAAGCTTGCGCATCGATACCTGGGTAGAAGCCGGTTGCGAGATTCCGCCGTTCTTCGACCCGATGATCGCCAAGGTGATCAGTTGGGCACCCAATCGTCAGTTAGCCAGCGATGGACTGGCCAATGCCTTGAGCGAAACCCGCCTGTATGGCGTGGAAACCAATCGCGATTACCTGCGGCAGATTATCGCTGACGTACCGTTCGCCAGCGGCCAGCCATGGACTCGCTGCCTGGAAGGTCTGGTCTACCAGGCCGATACCTTTGAAGTGCTCAGCGGCGGCACTCAAACCAGCGTCCAGGATTATCCTGGCCGCCTGGGTTACTGGGCGGTAGGCGTGCCGCCTTCCGGTCCGATGGACAGCCGTGCTTTGCGTTTGGGCAACTGTTTGCTGGGCAATGCCGAAGGTTGCGCTGCACTGGAAATCACCATGAGCGGGCCGTTGCTGCGCTTCAATACCGACGCTGTGATCGCGGTGACTGGCGCCGTTATTCCGCTGACGCTGGACGGTAAGCCGCAGCCAATGAACACAGCAGTGTTCGTGCCAGCCGGTTCACAACTGGCGCTGGGCACGATTGCCGGGGCCGGTGCGCGCAGTTATCTGTGCGTACGTGGCGGGCTGGATGTGCCGGATTATCTGGGCAGCAAAAGCACATTCACTCTCGGCCAGTTTGGTGGCCACGGCGGGCGCGCTTTGCGGGCGGGCGACGTGCTGCATGTTGCGCCGCTGATTGATCGCAGCACCGGGCAGCAAGTCCCTCCAGAACAACTGGAAGACTTGCCGAGCGTACGCCATATCCGTGTGATCTATGGCCCGCATGGGGCACCGGAATACTTCACCGAAAATTACATGCAGACGTTCTTCGCCACCCAGTGGGAAGTGCACTTCAACTCCAGCCGCACCGGCGTGCGCCTGATCGGGCCGAAGCCGGAATGGGTCCGGGCCGATGGCGGAGAGGCGGGACTGCATCCATCGAACATTCATGACAACCCGTATGCGATTGGCGCAGTGGATTTCACCGGTGATATGCCGGTGATTCTAGGTCCTGATGGCCCAAGCCTGGGCGGCTTTGTTTGCCCGGTGACGATCATTGAAGCCGACCTTTGGCAACTGGGCCAGCTCAAGGCTGGGGACAAGGTGATGTTTCATGCGGTGAGCCTTGAACAGGCACGCAGATTTATCGGTAGGAGCGAATTCATTCGCGATGAGGCCGTTGCATCCGATGCATCTTCTGCGTCTGGAATGCCCTCATCGCGGGCAAGCGCGCTCCTACAGGGGGACGGCGGCGCAGCGCAGTCCGGTGGGAGCGAATTCATTCGCGATGAGGCCGTTGCATCCGATGCATCTTCTGCGTCTGGAATGCCTTCATCGCGGGCAAGCGCGCTCCTACAGGGGGACGGCGGTGCAGCACATTCCAGTGGGAGCGAATTCATTCGCGATGAGGCCGGTGCATCCGATGCATCTTCTGCGTCTGAACTACCTTCATCGCGGGCAAGCGCGCTCCTACAGGGGGACAGCGGCGCAGCGCAGTCCGGTGGGAGCGAATTCATTCGCGATGAGGCTGGTGCATCCGATGCATCTTCTGCGTCTGAACTACCTTCATCGCGGGCAAGTTCGCTCCTACAGGGGGCCGGCGGTGCAGCGCAGTCCGGTGGGAGCGAATTCATTCGCGAAGCAGGCGACGCGGTGCCTGATCTGACACCTTTGGAAGCGAGCATCGCTCCAGCAGAATTGACGTCACCCATCGTTCTGGATATTGGCGCAGACGACACCCGCCTGGTCGCCCGCCTCTCCGGCGATACCCACCTGTTGCTGGAGATCGGCGCACCTGAGCTGGATCTGGTCTTGCGCTTCCGCGGCCATGCCTTGATGCAGGCGCTGGAAGCCAAGCATCTGCAAGGCGTAATCGACCTGACGCCGGGCATTCGCTCACTGCAAGTGCATTACCAGCCAGAACAACTACCGATGGCGCAACTGCTCGATATCGTCGCTGGCGAATGGGACGCCGTCTGCGCGGCCAAAGACCTGCAAGTCCCTTCGCGCATCGTCCATCTGCCGTTGTCCTGGGATGATCCGGCCTGTCAGCTCGCCATCGAAAAATACATGACTACCGTGCGCAAAGACGCCCCTTGGTGCCCGAGCAATCTGGAGTTCATCAGGCGCATAAACGACCTGCCCAACCTCGATGAAGTACAGCGCTCCGTGTTCGAGGCCAGCTATCTGGTCATGGGCCTGGGCGACGTGTACCTGGGCGCACCGGTTGCCACGCCACTGGATCCGCGCCATCGACTGGTCACCACAAAATACAACCCGGCTCGCACCTGGACCGCCGAAAACTCGGTGGGCATCGGCGGTGCGTACATGTGCGTGTACGGCATGGAAGGCCCCGGTGGTTATCAGTTTGTGGGGCGCACCTTGCAGATGTGGAATCGCTACCGCGAAGTCGCCGCCTTCGACGGCAAACCATGGTTACTGCGCTTCTTCGATCAGATCCGCTTCTACCCGGTCAGCGCTGAAGAACTGCTGCGCATCCGTCGTGATTTCCCGCTGGGCCGTTATGACCTGGAGATCGAACACAGCACGCTGAACCTCGCCGACTATCAGGCATTCCTGAATCGCGAAGCCGAAGGCATCGCCGCATTCCGCAGCCAGCAACAAGCGGCGTTCAACGCTGAACGTGAACGCTGGATCGCCAGCGGTCAGGCCAATTTCGAAAGCGAAGAAGCCGTCTCGCCATTGACCGAAGAGGCACCGCTCAACGCTGGAGAGCACAGCGTCGACAGTCATATCGCCGGTAACCTCTGGCAGGTGCAGGTCGATGTCGGCCAGCGTGTCGAGGCAGGTGAGACATTGGTGATTCTGGAGTCGATGAAGATGGAAATTCCGCTGCTGGCACCGACCTCCGGCGTGGTCCGCGAGGTGCGCGTCCAGCCCGGTTCGGCAGTGCGTGCAGGTCAGCGTGTCGTCGTGCTGCAAGCCGACTGATCCTTTTACTTTTTGATGGAATTCTTCTATGAGCCTTGAAGTAACGTTGCACGACCTGCGCCTTGATTCAGTCCGTGCGGCCTATGAATTCGGCAACCTGACACCCCGTCAATTGATCCTTGCCTTGCGGGAAAAAGCCGCTGCGTTGAACCCCGAATATCACCTGTTCATTCACCTGCTGACTCCGAACGAACTGGAGCCCTACCTCGCCGCACTGGAGGGTCGTGATATCAAGGACCTGCCGCTTTACGGCATCCCTTTCGCGATCAAGGACAACATTGATCTGGCGGGCATTCCCACCACAGCGGCTTGCGTGGCGTATGCATACACCCCGGAACATTCGGCGACGATCGTCGAACAGCTTTTAGCGCTGGGGGCGATCCCCATGGGCAAAACCAATCTGGATCAGTTCGCCACGGGTTTGAACGGCAGCCGCTCGCCCTTTGGCGCCTGCCCGAACAGCGTGCTCAAAGAATATCCCTCGGGCGGCTCCAGCTCGGGTTCGTCACTCGCCGTCGCGCTGGGCGTCAGCAGTTTCTCGCTGGGCACCGACACAGCAGGCTCGGGCCGGGTACCCGCTGCGCTGAACAATCTGGTGGGCATGAAGGCCAGTAAAGGTCTGATCTCCACCGCAGGCGTCGTACCGGCCTGCCGCACGCTGGATTGCGTGACGACTTTCACCGCCACCGCTCGCGAAGCCAGCCAGTTGCTGAGCCTGACCGCCAGACTCGATGCGCGTGACGAATACAGCCGCAGCAACCCGCTGTGGAACGATGCTTCGGCATTCGGTGTGCCACGTCCCTTCCGCTTCGGCGTTCCACGCGCAGAGGATCTGGAGTTCTTCGGTTGCACCCAGGGTCCGCAACTATTTAGCGACGCCGTTGACCACCTGACCGCGCTGGGTGGCCAAGCCGTCACTCTGGACTTGTCACCGTTCCTTGAAGCCGCGCGCCTGCTGTACGAAGGGCCGTGGGTCGCCGAGCGCTACAGCGTTGCGGGCGAACTGTTGGAAAGCAATCCCGACGCCGTTTTGCCAGTGATAAAAGCGGTGCTGGCCAAGGCCCCTGCTGTCAGTGGCGTGGAAACATTCCGCGCCCAATACCGCCTGCAAGCGCTCAAGGCGATCTGCGACAAGGCCATGGAAGATCTGGACTTCGTCGTAACGCCAAGCATTCCCCGTCCGGTGACCAACGCCGAGCTGCAAGCCGAACCGGTATTGCGCAATTCGGACCTGGGCTACTACACCAACTTCGTCAACCTGCTGGACTATGCCGCCATTGCCGTACCGAGCGCGTTCATGAACAACGGACTGCCTTGGGGCGTGACGCTGTTTGGCCGGGTGTTTACTGATCAGTATTTGCTGAGTGTGGCCGACGCTCTGCAACGTCACACCGGATTGCAATTGATTGGCCCCCTGAAAACGCAACTGAACAAACCGGCCACCGTCGCCCGTAATGACATGACCCGCGTGGTGGTGTGCGGCGCGCATCTGGATGGCCTGGCGCTGAACTGGCAACTCAAACAGCGCGGTGCTCGCCTGGTCGAAACCACACACAGTTCGCCGGACTACCAGCTGTATGCACTCGCAGGCGGCCCGCCCTTCCGGCCGGGCATGGTCCGGGTGGACCAAAGTGGAGTCGCCATCGAAGTGGAAGTCTGGGAACTGCCAAGCCGCGAACTGGGCTCATTCCTCACCGGTATTCCGGCGCCACTGGGTTTAGGCAAAGTACAACTGGCTGATGGCCGCTGGGAATGCGGGTTTATCTGCGAAGCTTATGGGCTGGAGGGCGCAAAAAACATCAGCCATCTTGGCGGCTGGAGGGCTTATCTGCAGGCTGATAAATAGAGCTAAACAGGTTTGGAACACAACCCCGGTGGGAGCGAATTTGTTCGCGAAAGCGGTGTGTCAGACGCAGATTTTTTTACAGGAAAAACGCATTCGCGAATGAATTCGCTCCCACGAAAAACAGGTGCTTACGCGCTGAACGCACATCCCGGTAGGAGCGAATTTATTCGCGAAGGCAGTGTGTCAGACACAGATTTTTTTACAGGAAAAACGCCTTCGCGAATGAATTCGCTCCCACGAAAAACAGGTGTTTACGCACTGAACGCACATCCCGCCAGGAGCGAATTTATTCGCGAAAGCGGTGTGTCAGACGCAGATTTTTTTACAGGAAAAACGCATTCGCGAATGAATTACAAATCTTGTGATTAGTCCCATACATAATTAGCCCAATCACAAAAAACCAGCCGACATAGTGACACTTCAACTCACTAAGTCGGCTTTTTATGAACGATAAAACACCCCACACAGACCCTCATCGCCAGCGTCTGGAAAACCTGAGGCAAAGTCCCGGCTTCAAACTCATCGCCCACTCGACGCTGCTGCTCAAAGCCACCCAGCTGGACATGGATTACCCTCCTACCCTCCGCGCTTACATACGCGAGCAGTTGCGGCACCTGCTGCAACAGACCACCGGCAAAGCCCTGTCCCCCGACAAGCTCAGCATCAACTTTCGCACTGAAACCAATCCCGAGGTCAACAATCAGGGCCGCGCGCGATATTCGCGGCGCATGACGCTCACCGACATCGGCGTGCTGTCCTTTAATGGCGAGATGATGCGCGTACTTCTGCAGCACACCTTCACAGACAAGCCGCTGGATGAATCAACCCCTGCCCTTACCGCACAGGCTGCGCTCAACCTGATCATCAATAGCCGCTGGTTCTTCGACTACTCCGCACTGATGGAAAGTTTCTGGGCCAGGCACCGGGATACTTACCGGGCACTAGCCAAGCTGTCTTTTCTGGACAAACTGGCTCGGCAATACGCTCGTAAGCAGATTACTCGCGAAGGCTATGAACTCGCCCTGGAGGCCTTGGGTCTGGAGGCGTTTCCGGACTCGGCAGCTTGCCTGGAAATCCCCGCCCGAGGGTCGCGCGCTACTGCGCACCTGCTGTCGATCAACGAACAGGATCTACCCGACGCTTTTCAGATACGGTCCAACAACACATCGCATTGCTTTATCCACATGCCGGGAGGTCGAAATGCGCCAGTGGAGTACATCAGCAATGAGCCAACGCACATGGGTAGAAAGTTCGTTGAAGCCCTGAAGACCCTCACCGGCTTGCATGACTACTCCGGGCCAGCCAGCCTTTCGGAAATCGACGGAGATATTTTTTCAGCCATTACCGCGGCTCAGGAAACACGCTCTCTGGAGTATATCGAGACGCAGGTCGGCATCAGCGCTCAACCTCATCCCTTCAAAAGCATAGAGCGTAGCCTGAGCCTGCTCGGCGCAGTAGATATATGGCAATCGCACCCCGATGTTCTGCAGCAGATTCCGGTTCCCTTGGCCACTGCCGCCAGAATCATGGCCAAGGCGCTAAGAGAAAAACATCAGTGGGTAGTGAACCCCGATCAGGTGTTCATTCGTTACCTGCGGGGCCACTCCACCACCCCGCTTGGCGACGCCCGGCATCCTGCTATCGACATTCAGGTCCCGGATGAAAAGCCCATCAGCCTAAGCGAAGCACTGGTGGGCAATTACCGCGTCGCATCCCCAGCCGGTTATATCGATAACGGAGGCCGTAACGCGGTCTATCTCGACGTGACCGGAACAGGCAAATGGGACGCTCGCCAGGAGCTGCCCATGGACGTTCAGGCCATTGAAAATGTCATTCGTGAGATCAACTTTCTGAACGTGATGCATCAGGAAATCGATGAGTTCTGGGCGCAGCACAAGGCCGCCATCGAGGCGACCTTGCAAAGTCAGTTCGTGAACCAGGCATTGCGATGCTTCAAGCATGGCACCTTGCAGCGTGAGGGGTTCGATCTGATCGTCAAAGCGCTTGAGAAACTGAACGTCAGAACCCGGGGCGCGCGGGTCGAGTGGACCATACCCGGTGTCTATCTACAGCACTCCCTGTTTGACGGGCCGACCGAACAATACTGCCCTAGCCTTCTGGTACTAAGCCTTCCCGGCAGAGCGCAACGGGTGCTTTATCAGGCGGGCATGCTCAAAGCGTTTATCGAATTCGCTAGCGAGGACGAACTTAACCGCTATCTACGCCATGCAGCACACAGCCAGACGTGGCGAGATAGCGTTCGTCATTACGTCCCCGTGCGCCACCATGAGCGGCTCACGTACATCCTGAAAGTCTGGGCAGGAGAGCAGGCACCCAGTGAACCGGTGTCCTTGTTGCGTCCCTGGACTGATGTATTGCTCAATCACGACACACGCAAAGCTCTGGCGCAGGAACTGAAGGAGCAGCGCATCACAGGGTCACCGTTCGCCCACATCGCGGATATGCTCAGGCAGAACGCGCTCTGGAACGCGGATGACACCGTTGTCACCTCCCAGGAAATATCACTTCGCTACTGGACACGCCTGCTTCAACAGTTGCAGTTTCTGATAGCGCCTATGTCGGTACTGCTGACGCCCGCGTTGATTGCTTCTCTGGCAACCGAACTCGGTATCGCAGCTTTGAATATCGGCTCGGCGAACTTGCCAGGTGCACGTTATGCCGAGAAACAACAGGCGTTGCTCAGTGCTCTGTCACTGGGACTACTGCAACTGCCGCCCTCCATGCCTCGACTGACCCATGCTCTGCGCAAGCTGGCGACGCCGGTCAAGCCCGTTTTACGTCCTGCGCTTGCATCGGCATCCAGTACTAAAAGCTTCGGTATCTGGCTCAACCGTTCGATGCCTGACCGGAAAACCCGCTTTGAGCAGTTCTTCCATACGGATGCCGTACTGAAAGTCTGGAATATTCCTGGTCACCCTGCGTTTTCCACGCTGGCGGTCAAAGCCTGGAAGCTGAAACGCCAGTTTCTGTTGTGGACTGCCGAAACCCGACAAGCGCGAACTCTGGTGGTCAGCAGCCACGGTTATTACCTGCCCTGGAGCAAAAATGCAGCCATCCCCAACGGCACGAAACTGCAAGTCTACGCGCCGCATGGATACGAGCTGGTCGACCCCAGACTCCATCGGGTAGTCAGCAAGCAAGCGAGCCCTTTCGCTCTCCTCGATACGCAGCAAACAGCTCCCGCAAGTTCGCTGAGTCAGGCCTATGAGCTGACCGACAAACTGCTGGCAGGCACTGCCCGGCCGGGAATGATAAAGAACTACACCCTTTCAAAATTCCAGAGCCCTTATGGCGAAAGTTATCAGGACATTAGCCATGTCGTGCGCAACTCCAATCAGTCGCCGTTCAGAAATACGCTGTCAGCCCCCACTCCCATGGACGTACTGACGGTCAGAAACCGCTTCGGCATGGCACCCCCGGCTCTGGAACAATTGTTCAACGCACTGTCTGAAGCCGGTATTCATTACGACAGGATTCTGCTGCTGCATTGTCGCTGCTCAGCGTTCAAGTCGTTGCTTGGCATCGCCCCTGTGTACCGAGTCCCCTGAGTAGGGAATGACAGATGTTCGGTAAGCATGAGTTCAAAATCGCCGAAAAACATTTAACTTCGCCATGGCGTAAAGAATATCGAAGGGCTAGCATGCCTGCGTCAACGGACAGGCAAAACAATCGGACACGTTATGGCTTTTCGCACTGCTCGCCCTTCACAACGCTCACTTCTGTTTACGCTGGTGATCGTGCTGGGCTGTGGTTTCCTGGCAACCTCGCTGCTCAGCTATTACTCGTCGCGCGAGTCCATTCGCGACAACATCATCAATACCGAGCTGCCGCTGACATCCGATACCGTGTATTCGGAAATCCAGAAAGATCTGGTTCGCCCCGTATTGATCTCTTCGATGATGGCCCGCGACACGTTCATGCGTGACTGGGTTGTGGAAGGCGAGCGCAATACTCAGCAAATCACCCGTTATCTCAAAGAAGTGATGGACCACTACGGGGCGTTCACCACGTTTTTCGTGTCCGACAGCAGCCTGACGTATTACCAGGCCAAAGGCATCCTGAAGAAGATCGACGCCCGGGAGCCGCGCGATGTCTGGTATTACCGCGTCCGGGACATGGAAGCGCCATACGAGATCAACGTCGATCCGGACATGGCCAACAAGGACAACCTGACGTTTTTCATCAACTACAAAGTCTTCGACTACAACAACAAATTCATTGGTGCCACCGGCGTCGGGCTGACCGTGGATGCCGTCATCAAACTGATCGACCGCTACCAACAGCGCTATGAGCGCAGCGTTTATTTTGTCGATGCCTTCGGCCGCATCGTATTGACCGGCGAAAGCGGAGGTCCACAAGGTGCAGCAATTGGCGAGTCACTCAGTCAGTTGCCGAGCATGGCCGACTTGCTGAGCAAAATGCCCAAACCGCTCAGCGGCACTTACGAGCACAGGGTCAACGGCAAGGAACACTTCCTCAATGTACGTTACATACCGGAACTGAACTGGTACCTGTTCGTCGACAAGGAAGAAGAATCTGCACTGAGTGACATACGCCACTCGCTGTACCTGAACCTGCTTATCTGCCTGGTGATCACGCTCATTGTGGTTTACCTGCTGAATCTGGTGGTCAACCGCTTCCAGTACCGAATTGAAGCCCAGGCGACCCTCGATAGCCTGACCGGCCTGCCGAACCGTCGCGGCTTCAACCTGTGGGCGGTCAAGACCCTCAAGGATGCTCAGCGCGATGCTCGCCCACTCACAGCCATGCTGCTGGACCTGGACCACTTCAAGCGACTTAACGACACCCACGGGCATCTGGCCGGGGATGAAGTGCTGGCCGGTTTTGCTGAAGACCTGAAAAGCTGCTTGCGTCAGTCAGACATCATTTGTCGTTGGGGCGGCGAAGAGTTCATCATCTTGCTCAAGGGCACCGATACCGTTGATGCCCATGATGTCGCGGAAAAAATCCGGCTACTGGCCGAACAGCACCGTTACACGTTTTCTGGCGAGCCTCTCCATGTGACGGTCAGCATCGGCCTGAGCCGGTTGAGGCCCGACGATACGCTGCAAAGCCTGATCGCACGTGCAGACAGCGCGCTGTATCGCGCCAAGCAAAACGGTCGCAACCAGATTTGCACGGAGACGCCAAGGGCACCATGAACACCTCAGCCAGTACTCCACAAACCTGCCCGGCCTGCGGCGCAAGCAACGCTTGCACCCTGGCCGACCCGCGCACGGCGGATCAGGCGTGCTGGTGTTTTTCAGTGAGCATTGACCCTGCGGTGATCCAGGCCCTGCCGGAAGAACTGCGTAACAAAGCCTGTCTGTGCCCACGCTGTGCGGGGATCAGTGATGCGCTTTCGGACAAGACTGATCCTTGCCCCGACTGAAGCCTTTGGAAGATGCTTTTGACGTTGTAGGACTGGCTTTAGCCGGGAGGACGGCATTTCTTATAAAGAAAATTTGGCGACTGTCCTGCCCTCCTCCGGCTAAAGCCGGTCCTACGAATCTTGCAGAACCGTGGGAGATTTCATTCGCGATGGCTGGTGCTAAATCTGTAGGAGCTGACGAAGGCTGCGAATTGCGGAGTGTCAGAAAAAACGCCTTCGCAGCCTTCGGCAGCTCCTACAAAAATTGTCCCGAATCAGCGCCAGTATTCGCTTGAGCTAATGGATCTTGCGCGGGAACAGGTAACATACCTGCCCTCCTCGCCATCACACCAAAATCGCCATGCGCCTCGACCGCTTCCTCAGCAACCTGCCGCGCTTCAATCGCAAGGACGTACGTCTGGCGTTGATCGGCGGACGGGTCAAAGTGGACGGGCAACGGGTCAGCGATCCGCATCACGCGGTGCGCGAGTTCAGCCGGGTGGAGTTCGACGATGAAGTGTTGCAAGTCGGCAAGCCTGCGCGCTACTTCATGCTGCACAAACCTCAGGGCTGCGTCAGCGCCACCACCGACCCGCAACACCCCACCGTGCTGGACTTGCTGCACGAGCCCGACAAACACGAACTGCACATCGCCGGACGACTGGATTTCAATACCACCGGGCTGATGCTGCTCACCAACGACGGCCAGTGGTCACGACGTCTGACCCAACCCCAGACCAAGCTGCCAAAGGTTTACTACGTCGAAACCGAACAAGTGATCGACGAGCGCTATGTGCAGACTTTTGCCCAAGGCCTGTACTTCGCCTTCGAAGACCTCACCACCCAACCCGCACAGCTGACGGTACTCGGCCCGCGTTGCGCAAGATTGAGCATCGTTGAGGGCCGCTATCATCAGATCAAACGCATGTTCGGCCATTTCGACAACAAAGTGCTGCGCCTGCATCGCGAAAGCATGGCCCACCTGAGCCTCGACCCGGAACTGAAGCCAGGCCAATACCGTGTGCTAGAGCCTTCGGAAATTCAGGGCGTATAAGTCTTTCCCTACCGCTGGGCAGTCCGGCGAAACAAACTACGAACGGCACTTGCGGGTTAGCGGATCCACTGCTTGAATCCAATCGTCAGTCCACATGTGACTGGCGAGTCATCTACGCATTCCAAGAAACCTTTTGCCGCCCCGAGCCAACGCTCACGGCAAATCGCCCGCCAATAATAAAACCTGTCGGCAAGATCGTTTCGGATCGACAAGGGCCCCTTTGCAAGGCAATGCCTACCTGTCACGAAATTCGTGCAACGTTGTTTGCGCGCACATCTTGTTTACGTCAGGAGACACACCTATGAGGCCAGAAATCGCTGTGCTTGATATACAGGGACAGTTTCGGGTTTACACGGAGTTCTATCGGGCAGAAGCTGCCGAAAAGACCATCATCATGGTCAACGGCTCACTGGCCACAACGGCATCGTTCGCCCAGACCGTGCGCAACCTGCACCCACAATTCAACGTGGTGCTCTACGATCAGCCCTACGCCGGCAAATCCAAACCCCACAACCTGAATGAAAGGCCGTTGAGCAAAGAGCTGGAAGGTCAAATCCTGCTGGAGCTGATTGACCATTTCAACGCTGAACACGTCATGTCGTTCTCGTGGGGTGGCGCGGCCACGCTGGTTGCTCTGTCCCACCGCCCCAAGCGCATCGAAAAGGCCGTCATCAGCTCATTCTCCCCCGTGATCAACGTCCACATGCGTGATTACCTGGAGCGCGGCATCACGCACCTCAGCGTCCATGACCGCTACGAAGTCGGCAACCTGGTCAACAGCACCATCGGCAAACACCTGCCGCCGCTGTTCAAGCGCTTTAATCATCGGCACGTGAGTAACCTGGACACCCACGAATACGACCAGATGCACTTTCACATCAACGACGTACTGACCCTGGATACCGCGAACTACCTGACAGTCGCGCAGAACATCAACGTGCCCGTGTTGTTTCTTAACGGCGAGTGGGACGAGTACACCGCCGCCACCGACGCCCGCTTGTTCGCCCAGGCAGTCCAGCACAGCACCTTCAGCACCATCCAGAGCACCGGGCACTTTCTGGACATGGAACACAAATCCGCGTGCCGCGATTCGCGTGACGCCCTGATGGACTTCCTTACACCAAAACCTGAGTCCAGCAGCCGATCAACCTACCACTACCGACAGGCCCAAACCGTACATGCCTTCGCCCTCTGAACCTGACGCACGACCGAGCAAGGGAACCCATCCGCCCGTGCACCACGCACAGACAAGCGCGGATGGGCTCCGTTCGGGACTGGTTTTCAAGGGAATAAAAACAGGGGGGAGAGAAATTAGCGCTTCAATTCATCGTGCCATTCTGGTACAAAGTCAGCCGCTTCAGAGCGGGTGTAGTTTAGTGGTAAAACGAAAGCTTCCCAAGCTTTAGTTGAGGGTTCGATTCCCTCCACCCGCTCCATTTCTTTCAAGGCTTCTGGGCCTTTCTTGCGACGCATCTTTACCTTCCCGCCTGCGTAAAAAAATCGCATCCGACTCGCGCCTGGCGTTTGCCGCTCCCAAACACGCCTTTTTCGTCAGTAATACTTGCCCCGCTTACGATAAAGCCAGAACCATAAAGTGCGACACACAGGCCTGCGCATCTTCCTTGCGTGCGTCAGCACCGACCAAAACCGTCACCACCACATTTCCACGTTCGAAGTGCCATCTGGCAGGAGTTCCGCGACGCGGCGAGTCGCCCCACTCTGCCGTGAAGCCTCCATCAACCAGCGACTGGCGATATAGCCCGATGGTTTGTGTGCAGGCTGCCTGATCAGGCGCAACAGCACCCAGTGGAAAGTTGAAATCCAGCCGACTGACAGGTTGGCCTTTTGCGTCTGATATTGATTCCAGTGAGTAACGCGCACCGCCGACGAGTTCGCCTGAGATCCAGAATTCCTGCGGATCGGTGGCGTTGTATTTCAACGTCACGTCAAACTTTTTCTCGACCTGTAAACGCGCCATGTCCTGTTTGCCATGTATCGAAAGCGTCAACCGCACGATGCGTTACGCCAGTTCCTCAGAGGTCATCTCCGGCACGGGCTGCGCAGTGGCATCAGGAGATGCGTAAGTGGCCTGGGGCTGTGCAGTCGCGATAAAGGCCAGCAACACACCGGCCCACAACACGTCAGCGCAGCGATTGATGAAGCTTCTGCGCGCTTGGCGATACGGAGCTACCTGCTTTGTTAAATTCATGGGCCAACCCTTACGATTCAAGTGCCCTACAGTCCCTCAAATCAAACCCAGCGCCGAGTATTTGCAATAGTAATCAGCAGAAGATCGCCCAAGACCTCCAGCATTTCAATAGCACACCTGTGCTATCGAAACTCATCAACCTTTCAATTATGTTTTAACTTCCAGGACAAGGGCTGAGTTCGCTAAACACGGTGATAAAAAAGGTCCCGCACCATTTTTTCTTGTCGTTGTTAATGCTCACGGCATCGCACCCGGTACTGCCCAAGTGGCGTGCAACGTAGAGGTTCAGGAAATGGAAGCGCAAACAACACAGTCCCCTTATGACGCGAGCCTGCGCGACCACCGGGCGGAAGCCGAGCTTGAGGCTTATTTCCAGAAGCACCGCAAAACCGGCATCGTGCTGCAACGGGTCTATCCACCCACCGCATTTCCCAAAGTGCGCAGTCGGTTAGGCGGTCTGCCGCAATTGCCGCAGACTTTTGAATGGCCCATAGGGGTAAGTTACGGTGAGTCGACGCCCATGCATTTTCTCGCCCAGATCGACTGCGCGGAGTTGCCACGCGTCGAGTCGCTGATGCCAACGCAGGGCATGTTGTTTTTCTTTGCTGTAAACGACGAAGAACAGATCTGGGACACAGATCCTCCCCAGGAACGTGTGCGGGTGCTGTACGCGCCGAATGTGCCAGCGGAACAGCCCGAGCGCCAGGCGCCGGAACATCTGCGTCCGATTCAGGACGTGAATAAAGCGGACAGCCCACACACGGAACCGGGGTGGCTGCTACCTGGTGAGAGTGGGCCGCGCCTCCATGCGCAATGGCCATTGGTAGGACGGCGGATGGAGACTTGGCCATACGACATGCCAACGCCGGAAGGCAGTTCGAGGCCTGCAATGGCGGCCTACCACCAGCGATGGTCAGAACTGAGCCTGGGAGCAGCCGTGGCGGCGACCGGGCTAATGCCCAACGCCAACGCTATTTTCCGTTGGGAGCGGCCGCTGTCCCAATCCTGGAAGTTCCCTGCCCAGTGGCTGCGCTATCAGCTTGATTTCCCCCAGGTGGGTATCATGATAGATCGACTGGCGCGGATCGCAGGGAATTCCCGAATCAAGGAAACACGCAGTTTTGTGGCTGATCAGGATGTGCTGGACTGGGTGGAGCACGCCAGTCGAATTGGCTGGGATAACGTCCCTGATGAGGCCACGAGGGAGGCCTTCCGAAACTGGATCATTGGACAGATCGGCGACGAGAATGAAGGCACCACGATCACCGATGCAAGAATGGGGGAAGTTTTCACGGAAGGTCTGCTGGCCTCTATTGCGTACGTCGCTGGCTCACCTGACACCGCCCGGTTGATTCCATTACCGCTCTATCGTGACCTTGAGGGCGAGCACTTGCCGTATGAGGAAAGTTATCGCAAGCATGCCGATGGACGAAGGTACTGTGCCAGGGCCAGAGTCCATCAGATGTTGGGGCATGTTCCGCTTTTGCAGGGCGCCATGCCTGATATCGAGGGCGAGCCGGTATGCCTGCTGCAGCTCGCCTGGGATCCCGCGATCAAGCTCAAGTTTGGGGATTGTGGCCAAGCAACTTTCTGGATCTCCAGGGAGGACCTGGCGGTCCAGAACTTTGATCGTGTGGCAGCGGTGGTTGAATCACATTGAGTTTATTTCCAGGCGTTCCCTCGGCGCTTGGGCAATGATCGAATTTTCGCCAGTGCCCGGTTTATTGGTGGATTGATGATGTCTTCCGGACTGAATACATCATCAATCCCGATTGCCGAGACGTCCTGATCGTTCCTGTTGATTTCATGTTTACCGGGCGTTAGCGCCGGAGGCCACGGATGCAAACTGTCTCTCGCGCCATAATCTGCCTGGCCTTGCTGATGTCCGCACTCAGTGCTTGTGCTCAACAAGCACCTGCGACTCCGTCAGAAGCACTTACGCCACAGAAGAGCATAGATACCGAACCCAGCCCGGCAGACAAGCTCAATCTCGATCCCGCCCCATCGCTGCCGGGCACCGCAAGTCTCAATAACCGTACGGCCACGACTGGCAGTTACCGGCCGATTCCGCCGGAAGTAATCGACGCGTTGCTATCTCTCCCCGGAGCAGGACTGCAAGTCCCCCAATCGACGCTTAAGCAATTACTGGCGAAAAAGACCAGCTACGTTGTCGAGATCCCCCGCCTGCCTTCCCGCCCGGACATCAGAATCACTAGCACCCGTCAGCCAGGCGCCTCCTATTACGTATGGGCACGCAGCTTTCAGGGCGAGTCTGCTGGCGTGACGGGCTATCTGGTCAACGTAAGCGTCAGCTGTAAGGCGCCGGTCGACGATCTGACAGAAGGAGCCGCCAACGCGTTGCGTCATCGCTGTGCTCAAGCGGGCACTCAACGCCTGAGCAGCGGCTTGCGGGCCTATCGCATCAAAAATGGACAGGCGGAAGACGTCACCGCTACGATCCAGCGCCCTCAAGATGCCTTGGGAGTCGACCTGTATAACCGCTATCAAACTAAGGGAGGAAGTCAGCTGTTTCTGGACGATACAAGCCTCGATCAGATTCCGGCGGCCCGCTGGGTGATGGAGTTCGACCCTGAACAGCCACTTCAGCCTGACGCAGACCGTGCGTTCGACAGCGGAAGAATGGTCCATGCCGGCTTTCTGGTGTGGGAAGGTGATAACTTCAAAAGCGTCGATACCGTCCCGGCGCGCCTGTGGCCCTGTCCGGAAAAGCGGCCCGCTGAATGCACGGCCGACGACCGCTTCGTGACCCAGGACAAGTAAATCCGCTCCCGCGAGGAATGCATTTCAACTTCAAAAGCCTGATGCAAAGATGAGCCTGCGGGTTAACATCACTCCTGAACACTCGTTCGCCCAAGGAGCATTAAATGGTAGACAAATCACACCATTACGAAGTCCAGGTCACCTGGACTGGTAACCAAGGTGAAGGAACATCGTCCTATCGCACTTACAGCCGGTCACATGTCATTCAGGCTGAAGGGAAGCCATCCATTGAAGGCTCTTCCGACCCAAGTTTCCGGGGCGACTCAAAACGCTGGAATCCAGAGGAATTGCTTCTCGCCTCTTTATCGGCATGCCACAAACTCTGGTACCTAGGGCTTTGTGCCGGGGCCGGGATTGTGGTGCTTGAGTATGAGGACAAAGCAGAAGGCACAATGGTCGAGGAAAGTGACGGCGCGGGGCAGTTCACCTCGGTTGTATTGAAGCCGAAGGTCACTCTGGCTCCGGGCTCAGATATCGAAGGCGCTCACGCCCTGCACAAGACAGCTCATGAGAAATGCTTCATCGCGCGCTCGGTGAATTTCCCGGTCAGTCATGCGCCAGTCATATCGACCACTGCAGAGAATGCCTGAACACACCGTTTTCCGTGGGAGCGAATTTATTCGCGAAGGCGTCCGGTCTGCAGAACCTCTACGTCTGACACGCCGCTTTCGCGAATGAATTCGCTCCCACAGGGAGTGGCGTCGCAAGGACATGTAAATCCGCCAGCGGGCTATCACACTCAGCATAAGTGCCTGAGCGCACCCTTTTCCGTGGGAGCGAATTTATTCGCGAAGGCGTCCGTCCTGCAAAATATCTGCGCCTGTCACACCGCTTTCGCGAATGAATTCGCTCCCACCGGGAGTGGCGTCGCAAGGACATGTAAATCCGCCAGCGGGCTATCACACTCAGCATAAGTGCCTGAGCGCCCCCTTTTCCGTGGGAGCGAATTTATTCGCGAAGGCGTCCGGTCTGCAAAATATTTGCGTCTGACACACCGCTTTCGCGAATGAATTCGCTCCCACAGGGAGTGGCGTCGCAAGGACATGTAAATCCGCCAGAGGGCTATCACACTCAGCATAAGTGCCTGAGCGCACCCTTTTCCGTGGGAGCGAATTTATTCGCGAAGGGGTCCGCTCTGCAAAATATTTGCGTCTGACACACCGCTTTCGCGAATGAATTCGCTCCCAC
>NZ_JAGTPI010000064.1:0-33601 GCF_021147825.1 Pseudomonas quasicaspiana | reverse complement strand
TTTCATCTGTAGGAGCGCGCCCGCGATCGCGTCAGCACAGGCAATATATTCATCGACTGACAGGCCGAATCGCGGGCAAGCGCGCTCCTACAGGGTCCGTGTTTGCTGCGCGACAGCGTGGTGTCAGGGACACCGGGGCGACTCCCACAAAAACAGCATTTCAAATCAAGCCTCTGTGCCCCCCACCTTCCCTACTGCTCCACCACTATCTCCGGCAAATCCAGCCGTCGCATGTAAATCCGCAACGGCTCGCCCAGGCGCAGACGGCAATCACAGTGCGCGGCGGAAGATGTCTTCTATCTGCGCCTGGTCAGCCGGACGCGGATTGGTCAGTCCACAAGCGTCTTTCAACGCGTTGGCTGCCAGGACCGGGAAGTCTTCTTCCTTCACCCCCAAGGCCGTCAGCCCCGGCGGAATGTCGATGGAACCCGCCAACGTGCGAATCGCATCAATCGCCGCACGGGCGCCCTGCTCCGGCGCCAGGCCGCGAATGTCGGCCCCCATGGCATGCGCCACATCCGTCAGGCGCGCTGGGCAGACCGCGGCATTGAAACTCTGCACATGGGGCAGCAATACGGCATTGCACACGCCATGGGGCAAGTCATAGAAACCGCCGAGCTGGTGGGCCATGGCATGCACAAAGCCCAGGGACGCATTGTTGAACGCCATGCCTGCAAGGAACTGCGCATACGCCATATTTTCTCGTGCTTCCATGTCTGAGCCATCGTCCACTGCACGGCGCAGATAACCGGCGATCAGTGACATAGCCTTCAGAGCGCAGGCATCGGTGATCGGCGTGGCGGCGGTCGACACATACGCTTCGATGGCATGAGTCAGGGCATCCATACCGGTAGCAGCGGTCAGCGACTTTGGCATCTTCGCCATCATTGCCGGGTCATTGACGGACAGCAGCGGTGTAACGTTGCGATCGACGATGGCCATTTTTACGTGGCGCACCTCATCAGTGATGATGCAAAAGCGGGTCATCTCACTGGCCGTGCCCGCAGTGGTATTGATCGCGATAAGGGGCAATTGCGGGTTCTTCGAACGGTCCACGCCTTCGTAATCACTGATATGCCCACCGTTGGTGGCGCATAAGGCAATGCCTTTGGCGCAATCGTGGGGCGAGCCGCCACCCAGTGAGATCACGAAATCGCATTGGCGCTCACGCAATATGGCCAGACCGCTTTCGACGTTGCTTACGGTCGGGTTGGGTTTGGCGCCATCGAACACCACTGAGTCAATGCCCTGCTCGACCAGCAGCCCGGCGATCTGAGTCGCCAGGCCTGCCTTGGCCAGACCTGCGTCGGTGACAATCAGTGCTTTGAGAAAACCGTATTTACGGATCGCCTGCATGGCTTCGTCGAGACAGCCAAGGCCCATGATGTTCACGGCGGGAATGAAAAAGGTGCTGCTCATGATGGAACCTCGGCGTGATCGCCTGCGCGTGGGGAATGCTTACAGCATGCGCGCGCCGAGGAAGGGGGAATTGATCTGGCTCAATGAATTGAAAGGCTCAAAGTGATTCCGACCTGTGGGAGATTTTATGTTGGCCTGCAAACACAAATCCGTGGGAGCGAATTCATTCGCGAAGGCGGTCATACATCCAACAGAAATCTAACGGATGTAATTCAGCATTCGCGAATGAATTCGCTCCCACAGGATTAGGCACGCCAGTCCGAATGTGGCCGTATTTACTTAGCTGATAAACCCATCCGCCTGCAGCAACGTTTCCAGGCACTGCTCCTGGATACCGTAGAACTCTTTCAGTTCCTGGATTTTCGCCAGTATCTCAGTGGACTTGAGCGGCTCGGCGCGTTTGACGGCCAGGATCATCTTGTTCTTGTTGGTGTGCTCCAACGAGATGAATTCGAACACTTTGGTTTCGTAACCACAGGCTTCCAGCAGCAGCGCACGCAGGCTGTCGGTGACCATTTCAGCTTGTTGCCCCATGTGCAGGCCGTATTGCAGCATCGGCCTCAGCAATGTCGGGCTCTGGATCTGCAGGCGAATCTGCTTATGGCAGCACGGTGAGCACATGATGATCGACGCACCGGAACGGATGCCCATGTGAATCGCATAATCCGTGGCAATGTCGCAGGCATGCAGGGCGATCATCACGTCCAGTGCGCTGGGCGCGACACTGCGTACGTCGCCACACTCGAACTTCAGGCCCGGATGTTCAAGGCGAGCCGCGGCGTTATTGCACAGCGTCACCATGTCCTCGCGCAGCTCGAAACCTGTCACCTGCCCTTCAGCCTGCAAAGTGTTGCGCAGGTAATCGTGAATCGCGAACGTCAAATACCCCTTGCCTGAACCGAAATCCGCCACTTTTATTGGCTGATCCAGCTTGAGCGGTGAGGACGTCAGGGCGTGGGAAAACACTTCAATGAACTTGTTGATCTGTTTCCACTTGCGTGACATGGACGGGATCAGTTCATGCTGCTTGTTGGTCACGCCCAAATCAGTCAAAAACGGGCGGGTCAATTCCAGATAACGTTTCTTCTCACGGTCATGGCCCGCAGCCGGTGCTTCGCGCTCCTGCTGGGCCTTGCTCTTGAACAGCGTGCTCTTGCCTTTTTTGCCGAACTCCAGCTGGACCTCATCGCTCAACGACAGCAAGTGCGCGTTCTTGAAAGACTCGGGCAACAGTTGCGCGATGACCTGCACCGCCTCAACCAACGGGAAGTTCTTGGTGATGTCCCGGGTCTTGTAGCGATAAACGAAAGACAGGCAAGGCTGATCCTTGACCGTCAACGCCTTGATGATCACCCGCTGCAACTCGGCTTCGTCGCCTACGTATTTGGCCAGCACCAGCTTGATGAACGAGTTCTGGGAAAGACTGTTTTCCAGCAGACTCAAAAACTGCGCACGATGATCCTGTGCGGGCTGGGTGGAAGTAGCGGTGACTGACATCTAAAAACGCCTCGGGACGAACTGATAGCAAAGGCGGCTATTTTAGGTGGTTAAGGCGTCGGAGGTTGGATTAATTGATGAAACGCAGCTTTGCAAGAGTGAGCCCGGATTGTCGAGCCCCGCACTGTTTGTTACTTTTTGATTCCGAATCGATGACATGGCTTTAGCCAAAACGGAAGTTCCCCTGCATAATCCGTGGCCTGCGTCGGGCTATCGAAACATGCGCTCACAGATACATAAGTGCGCTGATAATTACTGTGACAATCTGCAGTCCTGGCCGATAAGAACTACCAAAGGTCTAAACCCATAAAATATGGCTGCCTGTTATTTAATGCGAGTTGCGGGCAAGCCTTGAGAAATCATTCATGAATAAGCTGTGTTTACTCGGTCTTCTGGTCGGTCTGGCCAGTCAGCCAGCGTTGGCTGCGAACAATGTCAACGCCCCGGCTGCCAATGGCCAGGCCACGCTGCAAGCAAAAAACGCCTTCATCGCGAACTTGATGAAGCAAATGACCCTCGACGAAAAGATCGGTCAGTTGCGCTTGATCAGCATCGCCCAGGACATGCCGCAGCCGATGATTCTCAAGGAAATTGCTGCGGGCCGCATTGGCGGAACGTTCAACTCCATTACCCGCTCGGAAAACCGCCCGCTTCAGGAAGCTGCTGTCGCCAAAAGCCGTCTGAAGATTCCAATGTTCTTTGCTTATGACGTCATCCACGGCCATCGGACTATTTTCCCGATCAGCCTTGGCATGGCCGCCAGCTGGGACATGGCCGCCATAGCCGAGACCGGCCGCATTTCGGCTATCGAAGCCAGCGCCGACGGTCTGGACATGACGTTCGCCCCGATGGTGGATATCTCCCGCGACCCACGCTGGGGTCGTAGCTCCGAAGGTTTCGGCGAAGATACGTATCTGGTTTCGCGCATCTCGAAAGAAATGGTCAAGTCGTTCCAGGGCGCAAATGTCGCGTCTGCCGACAGCATCATGGCCGCCGTCAAACACTTCGCCCTGTATGGCGCAGTGGAAGGCGGTCGGGACTACAACACCGTGGACATGAGTCCGACCCGCATGTATCAGGATTACCTGCCGCCGTATCGCGCAGGTATTGATGCAGGGGCTGGCGGTGTGATGATCGCGCTCAACTCGATCAATGGTGTACCGGCTACCTCCAACAAGTGGCTGCTGCAAGACCTGTTGCGCAAGGATTGGGGCTTCAAGGGCGTGACCATCAGCGACCACGGTGCGATCAAGGAACTGATCGATCATGGGGTCGCGAAGGATTACCGCGAAGCCGCGAAGCTGGCTATCAAGGCCGGCGTTGATCTGAGCATGAACGACAAGGCCTATGGCGAAGAGCTGCCAGGTCTGGTCAAGAGCGGCGAAGTGTCCGTGAAGGAAATCGACAGCGCGGTCCGCGAAGTGCTGGGTGCCAAATACGACATGGGCCTGTTCGCCAACCCGTACCTGCGTATCGGCGATGCCGCTCAGGATCCGGCTGACACTTACTCTGAAGACCGTCTGCACCGCACAGAAGCGCGTGACGTTGCCCGCAAGACGCTGGTATTGCTGAAAAACCAGAACGAAACGTTGCCGCTGAAGAAGCAAGGCACCATCGCCGTGATCGGCAGCCTGGCCAAAAGTCAGCTGGACATGCTCGGCAGCTGGTCTGCCGCGGGTCGCCCGAATCAGTCGGTCACCGTGTATGACGGTCTGGCCAATGCTGTCGGCGACAAGGCAAAACTGCTTTACGCCCGTGGTTCCAACATTAGCGATAACGAACACATCCTCAACTACCTGAACTTCATCGAGCACGAAGTTGAAGTAGATCCACGTCCGGCGCAGGAAATGCTCGACGAAGCGGTGAAGACAGCTGAACAGGCCGACGTCATCGTCGCAGTCGTGGGCGAATCTCGCGGCATGTCACACGAATCCGCCAGTCGCAGCAGCCTGAATATCCCTGCCACACAGCAGGCATTGATCAAGGCACTGAAAGCCACCGGAAAACCGCTGGTACTGGTGTTGATGAATGGCCGTCCGCTGGTACTGGTCGACGAAGTCGAGCAAGCCGACGCGATCCTGGAAACCTGGTTCCCGGGCACCGAAGGCGGCAACGCTGTGGCTGACGTGCTGTTTGGCGACTACAACCCGTCCGGCAAGCTGGCGATGTCGTTCCCGCGTTCGATAGGTCAACTACCGATCTATTACGCGCACCTGAACACCGGTCGTCCGTACTCGACGGAAAAACCTGGCAACTACACGTCGCATTACTTCGAAGAAACCAACGGCCCGCTGTTCCCGTTTGGTTTTGGCCTGAGCTACACACAGTTCGATGTGTCCGATATCACCCTGTCTGCCAAGGACCTGCCACGCAAAGGCAAGCTGACCGCCAGCGTGACCGTGAAGAACACGGGCAAGGTCGCGGGCGAAACCGTGGTTCAGCTGTACCTGCGTGATGTTGCAGCGTCCATCAGCCGCCCGGTCAAAGAGCTCAAAGGCTTCGAGAAAATCATGCTGAACGCGGGCGAAGAGAAAGTCGTGACCTTCACCCTCACAGAAGAAGACCTGAAGTTCTTTAACCCGCAGTTGAAATACGCTGCCGAAGCGGGTGAGTTCAAGCTCATGATTGGCCTGGATTCTGCGACGGTTAAAGAGACGAGCTTTAATTTGTTGTGATCACCGCGGCCTTCCCCTTGTGGGAGCGAGGCTTGCCCGCGATAAAGACGCCGCAGATATCAGGTATATCGCGTCCAGCCTTATCGCGGGCAAGCCTCGCTCCCACAGGAGTTAGCATTCCAAACCAGCTAATGCGCAAATCCCGGCTGCCCCGCTCATGCCCTCCATTTCCCGATCCCTGCGCATAACCCTGTATGTCCTGCTGATCCTGGCGGGCGCTGCTGTGTCGGCGGGTTTGGCCATGCGTCAGGCGCAGCGTCATGGCGTAGAACAAGATGCTGCGCGGGCACAGGATCAGCTTTCACTTTACGCCAACACCCTGCATACCCTCATTGAACGCTACCGGGCATTGCCTGCGGTTCTCGCACTCGACCCGGAACTGCGCGCTGCCTTGAATGGCCCGATCACTGCCGTTTCCCAGGATGCCCTGAACCGCAAACTGGAGAAAATCAACGGCGCGGCGCAATCATCGACCTTGGAGTTGATGGACCGCAATGGCCTGGCCATCGGCGCCAGCAACTGGCGGCTGCCCACCAGTTACGTCGGCCACAACTACGCCTTTCGCCCGTATTTCCAGCAAACCAAAGCCACAGGCGTTGGACGCTTTTACGCGGTGGGCGTGACCAGCGGCATTCCCGGTTATTTCCTTTCCCACGCGGTGACAGGCGATACGGGAGAATTCATGGGGGCGATGGTGGTGAAGCTGGAGTTTCCCGACCTTGAGCACGAATGGGCCAAGGGCGACGACCTGTTGCTGGTCAGCGACGCGAAGGGCATCGTCTTTATCGCCAGCCAGCCGCACTGGCGTTATCGCGAACTGCTGCCCATCGCCGCGCAAGATCGCGCCGAGCTGTCCGCGACTCGCCAATACGACAAACAACCGCTGTCGCCGCTGCAACGTACTGAGCTGCGCGAATTCAACAAGCAAAGCCACCTGACTCGCGTGCAGGGTCCGGAGGGCGAGGCCGATTACCTGTGGCAGTCCATGCCGTTACCCGCCGAAGACTGGACCCTGCACCTTTTGCGCAAACCGCAACTGGCCAGCGAGGACGCCCGAAACGCAGCGCTGGCCGCAGCGGGCACCTGGCTGACGCTGGTGTTTCTCGGATTGTTTCTCTATCAACGCTGGCGGCTGGCGCGGCTGCGTGAAAACAGCCGTGACGAACTGGAACGTCAGGTGCAGGAGCGCACCCGGGATCTGCGCACTGCGCAGGAAGGTCTGGTGCAATCGACCAAGCTTGCCGCGCTGGGGCAGATGTCTGCGGCACTGGCCCACGAAATCAATCAGCCCCTCACCGCGCAAAGCATGCAATTGGCTACCCTGCGCCTGCTGCTGGATCACGGGCGAATTGACGATGCTTACAAAGCGCTGGAGCCGCTGGATCAACAGTTGATACGGATGAAGGCACTGACCGGCCACTTGAAAACCTTCGCCCGCAAAAGCCCGGGAGGTTTGCGCGAACGACTGGATCTGGCGGCGGTGGTTGATCAAGCCTTGTTGCTGCTGGACTCGCGACTGCGCGACGAGCATGTTGATTGCGTCCTGAACCTGACCAGACCGGCCTGGGTGCGCGGCGATGCCATTCGGCTTGAGCAGGTGCTGATCAACCTACTGCGCAACGCGTTGGACGCCATCCGTGACAAGCCCGTCAAACGCCTCGAAATCCGTATTCATTCAGAGCAGACGCGCTGGCTTATCAGCGTGACGGACAGCGGCGGCGGTATTGCCGAGGAGCATCTGGCAAACATTTTCGATCCATTTTTCACCACCAAACCTGTTGGCGATGGTTTGGGATTGGGGCTTGCCGTGTCCTATGCCATCGTCCACGAATTGGGTGGACGGTTGAGCGCCGAAAATCAGAACGATGGCGCGCGGTTCTGGTTCAGCCTGCCCAATGACTATCTGGAGCCTGATCCCGCATGTTGAACTCAGTGATTGTGGTCGACGACGAAGCCCCGATTCGCGAAGCCGTGGAGCAATGGCTGAGCCTGTCCAGTTTCAATGTTCAGGTCTATAGCCGCGCCGAAGACTGCCTGGCGAATTTGCCCGAACATTTCCCCGGCGTGATTCTCAGCGATGTGCGCATGCCGGGCATGAACGGTATGGAGCTGTTGAGCCGCTTGCAGGCAATTGATGCCGACCTGCCGGTGATTCTGCTGACCGGCCACGGCGATGTGCCTATGGCGGTGGATGCCATGCGCGAAGGTGCCTATGACTTTCTCGAAAAACCCTTCAGCCCCGAAGTACTGCTGCGCAATCTGCGCCGCGCGCTGGAAAAACGCGAGCTGATTCTGGAAAACCGCCGCCTGCACGAACAGGCTGACACCCGGACTCAACTGGAGACCACGCTGCTGGGCGTTTCCCCCGGCCTGCAAACCTTGCGGCGTCAGGTGCTGGACTTGTCGCAACTGCCGGTCAACGTGGTCATTCGCGGTGAAACCGGCAGCGGCAAGGAAATGGTCGCGCGCTGCCTGCATGACTTTGGCCCTCGGGCAAACAAGCCTTTTGTGGCGCTCAACTGTGCGGCAATTCCGGAGCAGTTATTTGAGGCCGAACTGTTCGGCCACGAGAGCGGCGCGTTTACCGGAGCCCAGGGCAAACGCATCGGCAAGCTTGAGTACGCGGATGGCGGCACGCTGTTTCTTGACGAGATAGAAAGCATGCCGCTGGCTCAACAGGTCAAGCTGCTGCGCGTTCTGCAAGACAAGAAGCTGGAGCGGTTGGGTTCGAACAAGGCCATTGACGTCGATCTGCGTATTGTCGCGGCCACCAAACCCGATCTGCTGGAAGAAGCCCGTGCCGGACGCTTTCGCGAAGACCTGGCTTATCGGCTGACGGTGGCCGAGTTGCGCCTGCCGCCACTGCGCGAACGGCGTGAAGACATTCCCCTGCTGTTCGCGCATTTCGCCAGTGCGGCTGCGCAACGTCTGGGCCGCACTGCCCCTGAGCTCAGTGGCGCACAGTTAGGCCAGTTGCTGAGTCATGACTGGCCCGGCAACGTTCGCGAGCTGGCCAACGCGGCCGAACGGCAGATTCTCGGCCTGACGTCGTCGCCAACAGTGCAGACCGATCCGGGACAATCCCTCGCGGCTCAACAGGAAGCCTTTGAGGCGCAATGCCTGCGTGCCGCTCTGGCCCGTCACAAAGGGGATATCAAAGCCGTGCTCGAAGAACTGCAACTGCCACGCCGGACCTTGAATGAGAAGATGCAGCGGCATGGGTTATTGCGCGAGATGTTTGTCGAGTAAGTCTGCCTGGGCTGATGCGGCTACTGTCGAACTAAATGCAATCTTCTAGATTGAACCCATCCCCTGTGGGAGCGAGGCTTGCCCGCGATGCATGAGACGCACCTATAAGCCGTTCCGCGTTATCGTTTATCGCGAGCAAGCTCGGCTCCCACAAAGATCCCGGCGGAGTACCAGGTAAAGTGTAAATCGCTACATCACGTTGCTCGTTAGCTCCAGGTCCAATATCCAGCTAACTGCCAACGACATAGTGATCTCAAAAAAGATTGAGCGACTCAAAAATCGGCAATTTTCCGCCTACCCCAACACCATCAATAAGCGGATTTCCGCTCATCGCTCATATCTCACCCCCTCTAAACCGGCCTTTCCTCATATGGCACAGCTCCTGCTATAGCCATATCAAGGCGCGCATTGACGTGCCATTCCAAAAACAATGAATAACAAGGAATATGATGGACATTCCCAACTCTGCTTCCAAAGGGTCGGCCAACGCTCCAGCGGCCGAAAAAACCACCTCCACCCGTCTCAAATCCATTTTCAGCGGCTCGGTCGGCAACATGGTCGAGTGGTATGACTGGTACGTCTACGCAGCTTTCTCCCTGTACTTCGCCAAGTCCTTTTTCCCCAAGGGCGACACCACCGCACAACTGCTCAACACCGCTGCCATCTTCGCCGTAGGCTTCCTGATGCGCCCGATTGGCGGCTGGCTGATGGGTCTGTACGCCGACCGTAAGGGCCGTAAGGCAGCGCTGATGGCGTCGGTGCTGCTGATGTGCTTTGGCTCCCTGATCATCGCATTGACCCCGGGCTATGAAGTCATCGGCGTCGGGGCTCCGATCCTTCTGGTGTTTGCCCGCTTGCTGCAGGGTCTTTCAGTCGGTGGCGAGTACGGCACTTCGGCCACCTACCTCAGTGAAATGGCAACCAAGGAACGCCGGGGCTTCTTCTCCAGCTTTCAGTATGTGACGCTGATTTCCGGCCAGCTCATCGCACTGGCCGTGCTGATCGTGCTGCAACAGACGCTGACCACCGAGCAACTGTACTCGTGGGGCTGGCGCGTGCCGTTCGTGATCGGCGCACTCTGTGCGGTGGTTGCGCTGTTCCTGCGTCGTGGCATGGAAGAGACTGAATCGTTCACCCGCGCCAAGAAGGAAAAGCCAAAAGAAAGCCTGATGCGCACCTTGATGCGCCACCCCAAGGAGCTGATGACCGTGGTCGGCCTGACCATGGGCGGTACACTGGCTTTCTACACCTACACCACGTACATGCAGAAGTATCTGGTGAACACGGTCGGCATGAGCATCAGCGACTCGACCACTATCTCGGCTGCCACGTTGTTTCTGTTCATGGTGATTCAACCGCTGGTGGGGGCTCTATCCGATAAGATCGGTCGTCGGCCAATCCTGATCGCCTTCGGTGTGATGGGTACGTTGTGCACGGTGCCGATCCTGACCACCTTGCACACGATCCAGTCCTGGTGGGGTGCGTTCTTCCTGATCATGGCGGCGCTGATCATCGTCAGTGGCTACACCTCGATTAACGCAGTGGTAAAAGCCGAGCTGTTCCCGACCGAGATTCGCGCCCTGGGTGTAGGTTTGCCCTACGCACTGACCGTCTCGATCTTTGGCGGCACCGCTGAATACATCGCGCTGTGGTTCAAGAGTATTGGCATGGAAACCGGTTACTACTGGTACGTCACCGCCTGTATCGCCTGTTCGCTGCTGGTTTATGTGTTCATGAAGGACACCCGCAAGCACTCGCGGATTGAAACTGACTGAGATTCATATCAGCGGTAATGATGAAGGGCAGCCACATTCAGTGTGTCTGCCCTTTTTAATGAGAGCGACTCGCAACTAACACTAACGATATCAGTGCAATTCCTGGCTAAAAACCCTACAAAAATGGCAATAATAATGACGATATAATTTTGTCAAGTGGGTTTATTACAAAGTTTTTCAGAGAATTGCACCACTCCGAGGCAAGCAGACCTGCAAAGCCCGAAAATCGCGCTCTCCCGCCTACTATCATTTATAGCGATGGTCGTTAGCACTGCTATTCACTTCTGAATAAATTTCAGGCGCGTAGCATTCACTCCATACCGAACTGACAACCCATTCGATTACTGGAGTAACAATCATGAAAACCAACAAACTGATTTTTGGTCTTGCCTTCTCTGTTCTGGCTTCGAGCGCTTTCGCTTCACCACAAATGCCTAGCCTGCCAGGCAACGATCACACTAATGCAATCGAGCAGTCTTCGACGCTGACAGTTGCTGAAGGCGGTTCCGTACACACTAACGTTGGCAGCATCCGTCAGGCCGCCGTCAACACTGACCAGATCGGCGCAGATCGTTTGGCTGAAGACGGTGCTGATCGCGTAGGTCCTAATCGCCAAGCCGCTGATGGCGCAGACCATGTAGGTGCTAATCGTCTGGCTGAAGACGGTGCTGACCGTGTTGGTGCAAATCGTCTGACCTCCGACGGCGCTGACCATGTGGGTGCTAATCGTCTGGCCGCTGATGGCGCAGACCGCGTAGGTGCAAACCGTCGGGTATAACAGCTCGACGTGTTCCCTTTAGCCCGGCCCAGTGCCGGGCTTAATCGTTTTTGAACCACGCGAAACTGTCAGGCGCTATAAATTGTCAGGCACTATAGACGCATCTTTTCATGCGCCGCGCAGGCCAACAGGATTAGCCCATGTCAGACGATATCTACTCTTACGAACCTTCTCTCGGCCACGGCCTGCCTCACGACCCGTTCAACGCCATCGTGGGCCCCCGCCCTATCGGCTGGATTTCTTCCCAGGATGCTGACGGCAAGCTGAACCTGGCGCCGTACAGCTTTTTCAACGCCTTCAACTACATCCCGCCGATCATTGGCTTTTGCAGCGTTGGCCGCAAAGACAGCCTTAATAACATCGAGCAGACCGGCGAGTTTGTCTGGAATCTGGCCACGCGCTCGCTGGCCGAAGCCATGAATCAGAGCTGCGCGCCGGTTGCTGCGGATGTCAGCGAATTCGAACTGGCGAACCTGACGCCACTGGCCTCGCAAATCGTGGCGGTGCCGCGCGTGAAGGAGACGCCAGTTTCGTTCGAATGCAAGGTGACCCAGATCATCCAGTTACAGCGTGCCGACAAGGAAGTCGTGCCCAGCTGGTTGATTCTTGGCGAGGTAGTAGCGGTGCATATCGCTAAATCGCTGCTGAAGGACGGGATTTACGACACCGCAGCGGGCGAACCGATTCTGCGTGGCGGCGGCCCGGCGGATTACTTCCAGCTAGGCCCTGAAGCGCTGTTCAAGATGCACCGTCCCAAAGCCTGATCAATGAGCCTGAAATGAAAGGCCGCCCTCAGCATCGATGTCGATCAAGCGGTTCAGCTCGGCACTGGCTGCAACGTCGGCTTCATGGGCGGTCTTGAATTTCTGCTCTGGCAGCACCCGGTTGAATACCGGCGCACCACCGGCCCCCAGGCCTTTTACTGCAATGGCGGCGCTGTAGCCACCCTCGCCCGGAACAACTGCAGAAACGGCTTCGAAGCCATTGAGTTCTTTACGTGCCATGGGTGCAGATCCTGCCTGTGACTTAAAGCAGGGGATTCTAAACCGACAGCGCTTAAACCGCTTGCATCAGCTGCTCGGCTTCAGCCTGCGTAGCGAAAGTATGGAAATCCAGGCTGCTGACCATATAGGTCTGCATGACATCGGAGAACACTTGCAACTCGGGGGTGGTCAGCCAGCGGTTCATTGCATCCTCACTGGTCCAGTAGCCGGAAATCAGCCACAGATCAGGGTCCTTCTGCGAGTTCTTTAACGCGAAGCTCAAGCAACCGTCGGCCGTGCGTGAAGGCTCGATCAGGCAGCGCAGGCGCTCGCCCAGTTGTTCGCTCTGACCAGTCCTGGCGCGGGCGAAAACCAGATGGCTCACGGGTGATGACTGAGGCATGGTCATGGCTCCTTTGTCTGCAGGATGATTATCAGGGGTGCGGCGACAGGAACCGAGATTAGAGGCTTAGCGCAATGGTCGTTAGTCAGTTACTGTTGGCTTCTTGCCTGATCCTGCAGCGCTGTGAAAAACCCCTCAGAAGCAAGATGATCAGCAAAGAGAATTCCCACGCAGCACCAGGCAATCCTGGATCCGGTTTAGCAGCCCGGAATACGCACCCTGGCAGGATCAGGCAATCATCTCGCAGGAATCGGGTAGTGCTTTGGCTTGCACAAAAATAAGCTGGGCACATCAATAAAGGATTAAAGGACTCGCCCATGCAGCCACTCCAGCCACTCAAAGAACCGCTCAGCGAGGACCTGGAGAAGCAGCGAATCGAGCTGGCTGATCTGGTTCGCCGGTTCGCCCCTACCGAAGGCTCGTTCCAGACGGCTATTTCGCCGCTGCACATGGTGCGCTATGAAAGCCCGGCGCAATCGCTGCCCAGCCTGGTCCAGCCCGCACTGTGCCTGTTCGCCCACGGCAGCAAGGAAGTGCGCCTCGGCGATGAGACCTACACCTACGACCCCCTGAACTATCTGGTGCTGTCTGTCGCATTGCCGCTAAGCGGCAGGATCCTTCACGCGACGCCGGAAAATCCTAATCTGGCCTTGCGACTGGACATCGACCCCGCGGATATCAATGCGCTGATCGCAGAAGCCGGGCCGATGAGTGTTCCGACCCGACCTAGCGGACGCGGCCTTTATATAGAAAGAATCGACACCCAACTGTTGGATGCAGTGCTACGTCTGTCACGTTTGCTCGACAGCCCGAAAGACATCGCGATGCTTGCGCCGCTGATCAAACGCGAAATCCTTTATCGCCTTTTGCGCAGCCCCCAGGGTCACCGCCTTTACGAAATCGCCATCACCAGTTGCCAGACTCATCGCGTGACCCAGGCGATTCGGTGGCTCAACCAGAATTTCACCGAGCCCTTGCGCATTGAAGAACTGGCCAGGGAGGTGAACCTCAGCGTTTCAACCCTGCACCATCGCTTCAAGGCCGTAACGGCAATGAGTCCGTTGCAGTACCAGAAGCATTTGCGGCTTCAGGAGGCACGACGCTTGATGCTGGCCGATGGGCTCGACGCGTCGGCGGCGGGCTACAAGGTAGGCTACGAAAGCCCTTCGCAATTCAGCCGTGAATACAGCCGCCTGTTCGGCGCCCCGCCGCTTCGGGATCTGGCGCGGTTGCGGGCGACTGTTTAGTGCTGCTCGCCACACAGTCCTGTAGAAGTGATTGGTGCTTAACGACGCTATAACTTTTAAGGCAATACGCCATATCCAATAGATCAATTCTGTCCTACGACTCCAGCGCCCCTGCCCTACACTCGCTTTAATCCTTCCTGAACTGCCAAGTAGTTGGAACGAGGAAAGCGACATGAACATAAAAATAAAAAAATGCGTCACCGTCTTGAGTATCAGTGCCGTCATCGCGGTGTATGCAGCTGGCGTCTATCGCAACGAACTTGCTCGTCAGGCGCCACAAGTCGCGACTTGCAGCTTCGGTCATTGCGTCCCCAGCACTGCAACATTCAGCGCATTGCGATGAGGTAACGCTGAAGCGTTTAAGTCACCAAAAATGCATAAGGCAGCTATCGATTAGGGAGCTATCGGCTTAGACTGATTGCACTCCCCGTCGGCATTCGGCGGATATTACTGTCGATCAGGTTTTGCCTTGACCAGTCTTCCCCACACCACGCCTTCAATCCGTAGCGTTCTATACGCATTGATGATGGCCGTATTCCTCAGCGCTCTGGATCAGACGATTGTTGCCGTCTCGATTCCTGCCATTTCAACCCAGTTCAATGATTTCGACCTGTTGGCTTGGGTGATTTCCGCTTACATGGTGGCCCTTACCGTGGCCGTGCCGATCTACGGCAAGCTGGGCGACTTGTATGGCCGACGCAAATTGATGCTCTTCGGGCTGGGGCTTTTCACCTTGGCATCGTTGTTCTGCGGCATGGCGCAAAGCATGGAGCAACTGGTGCTTGCGCGGGTCATTCAGGGCATTGGTGCAGGCGGCATGGTTTCAGTCAGTCAGGCGATCATTGGTGACCTGGTACCGCCCCGGGAGCGAGGCCGCTATCAGGGCTATTTCAGTGGCATGTATGCGCTGGCCAGTGTGGCCGGACCGGTACTGGGTGGGGTCATGACCCAGTATCTGTCCTGGCGCTGGGTGTTCCTGATCAATCTGCCAATGGGCTTGATCGCCTGGTGGTTTGCCAAACGCACCTTGCTTGGCCTGCCTGTCCCGCAACGCAAACCCATCATCGATTACCTGGGCACGGTGCTGATGATCGTCGGCCTGACTGCGCTGTTGCTGGGTATCACTGAAATAGGCCAGGGCCACAGCTGGCGGGATCAACAGGTGCTGACACTGCTGGGTGTCGCATTGCTGGCGCTGATCTTTTTCGCCTGGTACGAGCGCCGTGCAGTCGAACCGTTGCTGCCGATGCATCTGTTCGCCAACCGCAGCGCAGTGCTCTGCTGGTGCACGATTTTCTTCACCAGCTTCCAGGCGATTTCGCTGATCGTGCTGGTGCCGCTGCGTTATCAGACGGTCACCGGCGGCGGTGCCGACAGCGCCGCGCTGCACCTTTTACCACTGGCGATTGGCATGCCCATGGGCGCTTTCTTTGCAGGCCGTCGGACTTCGTTGACCGGGCGCTACAAGCCCATGATCCTCACCGGCGCGATGTTGATGCCGATGGCGATTCTCGGCATGGCGTTTACCGACCCGCAATCGTTGCTGCTGACCAGTCTGTTCATGGTGTTGACGGGGATCGCCAGCGGTATGCAGTTCCCGACGTCACTGGTGGGGACGCAAAACTCGGTAGCGAAGCACGACATGGGCGTGGCGACCAGCACCACTAACCTGTTCCGCTCTCTGGGTGGCGCGGTAGGTGTAGCGCTGATGTCGGCACTGTTGCTGGCGATGCTGCAAGGCACCGAATTTGGTGGTACCGGGCTGGCTGGTGCTGGCGCAATCGGTGGTGAAGGCGCATCCGGCAATGTGCTGATGGACAGTCTCAACGCCGCCAGCGGCCCGGCTCTGCAAATCCTGCGCGATCAACTGTCGATAACATTCCGCCACCTGATGACCGTCAGCGCTGCAATCTCACTGCTGGGCCTGGCTGCCGCACTGGCAATGCCGGATAACCTGTTGCGAGGGAGGGAACACAAGGAGAGCTGAGCCAAGAACACCAAATCACTTAACCTGAGATGTTTTTCTGTGGGAGCAAATTCATTCGCGAAAGGGTTAAAAATCCTGTTCTGACAGATCACCTTCGCAAATGAATTCGCTTCCACACAGAGTGTGTGAAAGCTACTGCTTATTGGCTGTAATACCCCACCGCCACCAGGTAATCCCCAACCCTGCGCGCATACGCATGCTTGTTTTCCACCTTGCCGGTTACCGGGTTTCGCCAGCGGTATTCGTATTCGGCGGCGTCCTGCTTTTCAATCAGCGCGAGCATCGGTTCGCCAACGGGTTTGCCCTCAGGGTCTTTTACCTTGCGAAAGTCGGTATTGATCAGCCGCAGATTGGTGCCATGCGCCACATAACGCTTGCTGTGCAGATCGACGACAAACACGTACAGGTCATCCTGCAGAAATCCTCCTCGCAGGCTGTTGATTGCGGTCAGAGTGCCCTTCTGGTCACGACCGAGTTCGCTCACCGCCTTATCCAGCAACGCTCTGGCTTGTTCAGGCGATGCTCGAGGCACGTAATAACCCACCGCAAGGATGCGCTCGCCAATCCGCTGGAAGTAAACCCTCTTGCGCTCAACCTTGCCGTCAGCCCAGTTTTGCCAACGATACTCGGCTTGCTGGATACCTTTGCTCTCAGGGGTGTGCAACACATCCTTGAATGCTTTTTGCAGATCGGGCTCAAGCACCTGGGAGACATCGCGGCCAATCAAAACCACTGAAGGCCCACCGCTGGCAAGCATGACGCCGTGGGTGTCGACGACGAACACATAGCGCTCGCCATCAACAAACTCGCCCTGCCGACTGAACTCGGCAAATGCCTTGTCACCGGCCTCCTGATAGCGGGTCACAGCCTTCTCCAGCAGCGCTCTGGCAGCTGGCCCCTGCTCAGGGCTTTCGACGCCAGCCCCTGCCTGACCAAGCCAGGCAGAACATAGAAACCCCAGGACAACACCGATACCGCGTGGCGAAAACTGCATGACTGGCCCCTTCTTTTTATAGGTCTGCGCAAAGCTTAGTCAAGCGCCTGCTAATGCAGAATCATTCATGAGAAAGGGGTCGTCAGCGCCATCTCGCTAGCCGCTGACATCAGTCCAGAACCACTGCGTCCGTTCGGCTTTAAGGTGCTCGAAAGCAGGCATGACGTCACCTTTGTTGAAAAAACGCCGGGAGCGTGCCATGGCGCTGCTGAACCAGTGCCCGGTCTGCGGGCAAGGCTGACCTGCGCGCACCGAGGCCATGGGTTTTTCGTCGAAGCGTGCATACCACTGCGCGGTAGATTGCTCGGTAAAACCGATGCCGCGACCCGGGCATGGATGAAGGCAACCTGTGTCCTGCACCCGGATTGGCTTGAGCACTTTATTGACCGCCATGTAGGCATTCGAAGGGCCCTCGCCCTTGCCACCCAACGCCGGTAGAACACCGGCGCGAATCATCAGGCCGCTTTCATAGGTTTGAAAAACGACATCACTGTGAGCACTGAGTACCCTGCGCAACCGGTCGCTACCTCCCAACTGACTAACAAAACGGTTTCCCAGAATGCTGTACCAACTGACTCCCTTGATACGATCCAGCAAGCGCAGGCTTTCCATGTGCGGCCCGGCGTCGACCATCAGGCCGATGTAGTCCTGCGCCAACCGGTATTCCAATGGCAGGTACCTGAGACCATCACCGGGCAGAACACACACCAGCCCGCCGTAACCATGCTCGGCCTCGATCTGATTGCACAGGTATTTGACCCAGCCCTCATAAACCCTGGCACCGTCCCGGTCCATCAATAAGGACCACGGCAGCAGCATTTTCAGGCAAGAATGATCGGTCGCCGCCTGACTCTCGGGCGGCGCCATCACCGACATGCAGTGAGTAGCAGCCTCCACGGGTCGGGCGCTGGAAATCGACCACAGCAGCGGCTCGTCCGGCGAGCTATCAAGCACCTGCCTTCTACAAATGGAGAAACTGCTGGGCGACAGTTTTCGAAGCCGCTGGTAGGACTGCCAATCAAGTACGGACCGAAACGTATCGTAAAAATGCGTGAAACATTCTTCGACCCGTTGCCGGGTCTTCGGCGTGTGGCCTTGCTTGAAATACAACGTGGTCATGAGCCCGAGTCGGGCGGCTGGTCTGCATTGTGCAGCGTCGCTCAGAAACTGGTCCGCCTGGTACTTGAGCCTTCCGAGAATCCCTTGTGCTTCAGATACGGTTTGCAACACGTTTTTATTCTCCCGGTCTTCCATAAACAAGAATGCGACGCAAGAGTGAAGGGAGTTTCAAGGAGGAACAATACGGGGAAATCAATTTGGGAAATCAGCTACACACTTCAAGAAGCGTCCTACTCAAATCCTACAAATTTAGCCTCTGCCGCACGCTTTTAATGCCCAAAAGCGATAGTGGCATTACGCCAATTTGTAAGCATTGGGTAAAATGACTGGGCAGTCACGGCCTGCTTCACTGAAGATACAGCCGCTGGGTGGGAATCTGACAGAAGTTTCAGGTGCGTAGTGCAGGGCTAAGGCGCAGCATGTCCAGACCGGCATCTACCCATTTCTCGGCCCTGTCGCTGAGGGAATAGCTGTCAGGGACCAGCAGCCACTGGCCGAGCATGCCGTCGATATAGGCATGAAGGGCGATGGACGCACGGACGGTGTCCAGATCTGCAGGCAGTTGCCCTTTACGGACGGCGTTGCTCAACGCCAGGCCGATCCGGTCATTGCACTCCAGTGCGTTGACCTGACGCTGCTGGCGAAAGTCGCACATTTCATCGGTGAATTCGCATTTATGAAACAGAATCTCATTAATGCGCCGCGTTTTCGGGTCCTGTGTAATTTCATGAAACAAATGAATCAGCAGTTTTTTCATGCAACCCAACGGATCGGCCTCGTCCTCGCTTTCGCTTGCAAGGGCCATCTCTTCCAGTGGTTCCTGGATGCTGTCGAGCATCGCCTGCACCAGATCAGCCTTGTTACTGAAGTGCCAGTAAATTGCGCCGCGGGTCACGCCCGCCAAGGATGCGATATCCGCCAGAGTCGTACGCGCAACGCCTCTCTCATAGAACGCTTTCTCAGCGGCCTCGAGAATCTGACTACGAGTAACCTGAGCTTCCTCTTTGGTACGACGGACCATGGCAGTAAAACCTCATTGAAAATGCCGCACGCCACGAATCATGTGGCTCTGAAGCAAAACCGGGCGGCATTTGTATTGCCTTGTCCCGAACCTGCAATCCCCAGCAGGCGCGGCTTACAGACGCAGAACTGGGTATTTACAAACAACCGTGAATGTAAGTATATTCATTAGCCTACTACTTATCCAGCCAGAATTTTTCACACCCTTTCACTTTTCTTGAGCACCCAGGCTCCTGACCCGAGGATCTTCATGCAATTCAAGCCAGCTGTTACCGTACTGGTCACTGCCGTCGCCCTGGCAACACTGCTCAGTGGATGCAGTAAAAAGGAAGAAGCCGCAGCTCCTGCAGCTGCACCTCCTCAGGTCGGCGTCGTTACCATCAAAGCTCAACCCTACACCCTGACATCGGAACTGCCGGGTCGCACCACGGCCTATCGCATCGCCGAAGTACGGCCACAGGTCAACGGCATCATTCTCAAGCGCCTGTTTACAGAAGGCGCCGACGTGAAAGCCGGCCAGCAGCTGTATCAGATTGATCCAGCGCTGTACGAAGCCACGGCCAACAGCGCCAAGGCGACATTGCAATCGGCCAAGTCTCTTGCTGATCGCTACAAGCAACTGGTCAACGAGCAAGCCGTAAGCCGTCAGGAATACGACACTGCGCTGTCCTCCAGCCAGGAAGCGCAGGCCACGTTGCAAACCGCTCAGATCAACCTGCGTTACACCAAGGTAATGGCCCCTATTTCCGGCCGTATCGGGCGTTCCGATGTAACTGAGGGCGCACTGGTTACCAGCGGTCAGACCAATGCCATGGCGACGATCCAGCAGTTGGACCCGATCTATGTTGACGTGACCCAGTCTTCCACTGAGATGCTCAAGCTGCGTCGCGACCTGGAGTCCGGCAAGCTGCAGAAGGCCGGTGACAACGCTGCAACGGTCAAGCTGACCCTTGAAGACGGAAGCGAATACAGCAAGCCGGGCAAACTGGAGTTCTCCGAAGTGTCGGTAGACCAGGCGACTGGCTCCGTGACCCTGCGTGCGGTGTTCCCTAACCCTGATCACACCCTGTTGCCGGGTATGTTTGTTCACGCTCAGCTGCAGGCGGGCATGAAAAGCGAAGCCATCCTTGCTCCACAGCAAGGCGTGACCCGTGACATGCGCGGCAAGCCATCTGCCCTGGTGGTCAACAAAGACAACAAGGTTGAGCAGCGTGAACTCATCGCCAACCGTACTTCAGGCGCTTACTGGTTGATCGAAAAAGGTCTGGAACCGGGTGATCGCGTCATCACTGAAGGTCTGCAATTCGTCAAGCCAGGCGCGCAAGTGACGGTCAAGGAAGCGACCAACCTCACGCCAGCCCAGTCCGCTGAGTCCGCCCCTGCCGCCACTGGCAAAGGTGAGTAACCGATGTCTAAATTCTTTATCGACCGCCCCATTTTCGCCTGGGTATTAGCCCTGGTGATCATGTTGGTGGGTACGCTTTCGATCCTGAAACTACCGATCAACCAGTACCCGGCCATTGCCCCTACAGCTATTGATATCCAGGTTACCTACCCAGGTGCTTCGGCGCAGACTGTGCAAGACACCGTGGTTCAGATCATTGAGCAACAGCTCAACGGTATTGATAACCTGCGTTATGTTTCCTCGGACAGTAACTCCGACGGCAGCATGACCATCACTGTGACCTTCAATCAGGGTACCAACCCGGATACCGCTCAGGTTCAGGTCCAGAACAAGCTCAACCTCGCCACCCCGCTGCTGCCGCAAGAAGTACAGCAACAGGGCCTGCGCGTTACCAAGTCGGTTAAAAACTTCCTGCTGGTTATCGGCCTGGTCGCCGAAGATGGCAGCGGTCTGACCCGGGAAGACTTGTCCAACTACATCGTTTCCAACATCCAGGACCCGATTTCCCGGACCTCCGGTGTGGGCGACTTCCAGGTGTTCGGTTCACAGTACGCCATGCGTATCTGGCTGGACCCCGCCAAGCTCAACAACTTCCAGATGACACCGGTTGATGTGAGCACGGCGATTTCTGCACAGAACGTACAGATCGCCACCGGCCAACTGGGCGGTCTGCCTGCCCTGCCCGGCACTCAGCTGAACGCTACGATTATTGGCAAGACGCGTCTGCAAACTCCTGAGCAATTCGGCAACATTCTGCTCAAGGTCAACACCGACGGTTCGCAAGTACGTCTGCGTGACGTGGCTCGTATTGAGCTGGGTGGCCAGAACTACAGCATTGATGCCCAGTTCAACGGCAACCCTGCTTCCGGTATGGCGATCAAACTGGCCTCCGGCGCCAACGCTCTGGACACCGCCAAGGCAATTCGCGCCACCGTCGCAAACCTGGAACCTTTCTTTCCGCCTGGCATGAAAGTGGTTTACCCGTACGACACCACCCCAACCGTGACCGAATCGATTTCGGGCGTAGTTGACACCCTGATCGAAGCGATCGTGCTGGTGTTCCTGGTGATGTACCTGTTCCTGCAAAACTTCCGCGCCACCGTCATTACGACGATGACGGTTCCGGTGGTACTGCTGGGTACGTTCGGCATCCTTGCGGCGTTCGGATTCACGATTAACACCCTGACCATGTTCGGGATGATTCTGGCCATCGGACTTCTGGTGGACGACGCCATCGTGGTGGTGGAAAACGTCGAGAGGGTCATGGCCGAAGAGCACTTGTCGCCCAAAGAGGCGACCAAGAAATCCATGGGGCAGATCCAGGGCGCACTGGTGGGTATCGCCATGGTGCTCTCGGCGGTACTGCTGCCAATGGCGTTCTTCGGGGGGTCTACAGGGGTTATTTATAAACAGTTCTCGATCACCATTGTTTCGGCGATGGCCCTGTCGGTTCTGGTTGCATTGATCTTCACCCCGGCGCTGTGCGCCACCATGCTCAAGCCGATCGATCCGGAAAAGCACGGCCAACCGAAAAAAGGCTTCTTCGGCTGGTTCAACCGCACGTTTGATCGTGGCGTAAACAGCTATGAGCGCGGCGTGAAGCGTATGGTGACTCACAAGCTGCCAGCGTTCGGCGTCTATCTGCTTATCGTTGCGGGCATGATCTTCCTGTTCACTCGCATCCCGAGCGCGTTCCTGCCGGAAGAAGACCAGGGCGTGATTTTCGCTCAGGTTCAGACCCCGGCAGGCTCGTCCGCAGAGCGTACGCAGAAAGTCATCGACGATATGCGTACCTTCCTGCTCGACAAAGAGAACGGTGAAGGCAAAGGCGTGAACTCGGTGTTCAGCGTCAACGGCTTCAACTTCGCCGGTCGTGGTCAGAGCTCGGGCCTTGCGTTCGTCATGCTCAAGCCGTGGGGCGAGCGTGACTCGGAAAACACCGTGTTCAAGATCGCCGAGCGTGCTCAGGCACACTTCTTCTCTTTCCGGGATGCGATGGTGTACGCCGTAGTTCCACCTTCGGTACTCGAACTGGGTAACGCAACCGGTTTCGACGTTTACCTGCAGGACCAGGGCGGTGTAGGCCACGACAAGCTGCTTGAGGCACGCAACCAGTTCCTCGGCATGGCGGCGCAAAGCAAGATTCTTGCAGGCGTACGCCCTAACGGCCTGGGCGATGAGCCGCAGTATCAGCTCACCGTCGATGACGAAAAAGCCAGTGCTCTGGGCATTACTTTGTCGAACATCAACCAGACCTTGTCCATCGCACTGGGTGGCAGCTACGTCAACGACTTCATCGACCGTGGTCGGGTGAAGAAAGTGTACGTGCAGGGTGAAGCGGCCAGCCGCATGACGCCTGAAGATCTGGGCAAGTGGTACGTGCGTAATGACGCCGGAACCATGGTGCCGCTGTCTGCCATTGCCAAAGGCGAGTGGATTTACGGTTCGCCGAAGCTGTCGCGTTATAACGGCGTAGCAGCAATGGAAGTTCTCGGTACACCGGCTCCGGGTTACAGCTCGGGTCAAGCCATGGCGGAAGTCGAAGCCATTGCCAAGAAACTGCCAGCAGGTATCGGTTACGCCTTCACCGGTCTGTCCTTCGAAGAACGTTTGTCCGGCTCTCAGGCACCTGCGCTGTATGCCCTGTCGATGCTGGTCGTGTTCCTCTGTCTGGCAGCACTGTATGAAAGCTGGTCGATTCCGATTGCGGTCATGCTCGTTGTACCGCTGGGTATCATCGGTGCCCTTATGGCAACCAGTCTGAGAGGCCTGTCCAACGACGTGTTCTTCCAGGTTGGCTTGTTGACGACCATCGGTCTGGCGGCGAAGAATGCGATCCTGATTGTCGAGTTTGCCAAAGAGTTGCATGAACAGGGCAAGAGTCTGGTGGATGCGGCGATGGAAGCCTGCCGCATGCGTCTGCGCCCGATCATCATGACCTCCATGGCGTTCATCCTCGGCGTAGTACCGCTGGCGATCTCCAGCGGTGCCGGTTCGGGTAGCCAGCACGCAATCGGTACAGGCGTAATCGGCGGTATGATCACCGCCACCGTCCTGGCAATTTTCTGGGTCCCAATGTTCTACGTTGCCGTGTCGTCGATGTTCAAGAGCAAGTACGACAAGGAACACGAGAAACAAATCTCACATGATGAGGCTGGCCAATGAGCAAGTCCCTGATCTCCCTGGCAGTCACTGCGGTCATCCTCAGTGGTTGCTCGCTGATCCCTGAATACAAGCAACCTGCGGCTCCGGTCGCGGCGCAGTACCCGCAAGGTCCGGCTTACTCGCCGACTGAAGCGGCGAACGTCGCGGCAGCCGAACAGGGCTGGCGTCAGTTTTTCCATGACCCGGCCTTGCAACAGCTGATCCAGACGGCGCTGGTCAACAACCGCGACCTGCGTGTCGCGGCGCTGAACATCGACGCCTACCGCGCCCAGTACCGCATTCAGCGTGCTGATCTGTTCCCGGCTGTTTCTGCCGATGGCAGTGGCAGCCGCCAGCGCTTGCCCGCTGACCTGTCGACTACCGGTGAGTCGCGTATCAGCAGCCAGTATTCGGCAACGCTAGGCGTCAGCGCCTATGAGCTGGATTTGTTCGGCAGGGTTCGCAGCCTGAGCGAGCAAGCCTTGCAGACTTACTTCTCCAGCGAAGAAGCACGTCGCAGCACGCAGATCAGCCTGGTGGCCAACGTCGCCAATGCCTATATGACCTGGCAGGCCGATAAAGAACTGCTCAAGCTGACCGAAGAAACACTCAAGACCTACGAAGAAAGTCTGCGTCTGACTTCCCGTAGCAACGAAGTGGGCGTCTCGTCGGCGCTGGATCTGAGCCAGGCACGCACCTCGGTGGAGAGCGCCAAAGTGGCTCTGGCGCGCTACCAGCGTCAGGTCGCTCAGGATCAGAACAACCTGACCCTGTTGCTGGGTACTAACCTGCCAGACAATCTGCCGCCCGCTCAGCCTTTGAGTGCCGACCTGTTGAGCGCTTTGCCGGCGGGCCTGCCTTCTGACCTGCTGCAGCGTCGTCCGGATATTCTGCAAGCCGAGCACACCTTGCAGGCTGCCAATGCCAATATCGGCGCGGCCCGTGCTGCGTTCTTCCCCAGCATCAGCCTGACAGCCAATGCCGGTACGATCAGCCCGGATCTTTCCGGTCTGTTCAACGGCGGTTCGGGTACCTGGTTGTTCCAGCCAAGCATCAACATTCCGATCTTCAACGCCGGTAGCCTGCGCGCCAGCCTGGATTATTCAAAAATCCAGAAAGAGATCAGCGTCGCCAACTACGAGAAGGCGATTCAGACCGCCTTCCAGGAAGTCTCTGACGGCCTGGCCTCGCGCAAAACTTACAACGAGCAGTTGCAAGCTCAGCGTGATTTCGTCAACGCCAACCAGGACTACTATCGTCTGGCCGAGCGTCGCTACCGGATCGGGATCGACAGCAACCTGACGTTCCTTGATGCTCAACGCTCGCTGTTCAGCGCACAACAATCGCTGATCACCGACCGTCTCTCCCAACTCACCAGCGAGGTCAACCTGTACAAGGCCCTCGGCGGTGGTTGGTATGAGCAAACCGGACAGGCCAAACCGATCGACAAAGAGAAGCCAACAGTTCAGTTGTTCTGACCCCTGTTCTGATAAGCGACTCAATAAAAAACCCACCTCATCGGTGGGTTTTTTATTGAGTCAGAGAAAGTGATTTATCAGTGATCGTGATGCAGATACGCCGGTTGCTTGGGCAGGCGCAGGCTGAACAGAAACGCGACGGCCATCATGATCGTCACGTACCAATAGAAATTGTTCTCCATGCCCTGATTTTTCAGGCTCAGTGCAACAAATTCTGCGGAGCCACCAAATACCGCGTTAGCCACTGCGTACGCCAGACCGACTCCCAGCGCACGAACTTGCGGAGGGAACATTTCGGCTTTCACCAGACCGCTGATGGAGGTGTAAAAGCTCACGATTGCCAGCGCACAGGTGATGAGCAGAAAAGCCAGGAAAGGACTGGTCGTGGTTTTCAATGTCATCAGGATCGGCACCGTACAAAGCGTACCCAGAGCGCCGAACCACAGCATCGAGTTACGGCGACCGATCTTGTCGGCCAGCATGCCGAACAGCGGCTGCATGCACATGTACAGGAACAGAGCGCCGGTCATGATGTAACTGGCGGTCTTGGGATCCATGCCACCCGTGTTCACCAGGTACTTCTGCATGTACGTGGTGAAGGTGTAGAAAATCAGCGAGCCGCCTGCGGTGTAGCCCAATACTGTGATGAACGCAGCCTTATGATCGCGAAACAGTGCGCTGATGCTCCCGGCGTCCTTGTCCTGACGCATTTCAGCAGTGGTGGTTTCCTCAAGCGAGCGACGCAACAGCAGCGAGATCACCGCTGCAACCGCACCGATCACGAACGGAATGCGCCAGCCGTAGGCTCGCAGCTCTTCAGTGCTGAGAAACTGTTGCATGATTACGACGGTAAGCACCGCCAGCAGTTGCCCGCCGATCAACGTCACGTACTGGAACGAGGCGAAAAAGCCTCGCTGGCCGCGCAACGCCACTTCACTCATGTACGTCGCCGTGGTGCCGTACTCGCCCCCTACCGACAAGCCTTGAATCAGTCGCGCCAGCAACAGCAAAGCCGGTGCCCACACGCCAATCGTTGCGTAGGTCGGCAAACAGGCAATCATCAACGAGCCACCGCACATCATCAGTACGGCAATCATCATTGAGTTCTTGCGGCCGTGCTTGTCAGCCACCCGCCCAAACAACCAGCCACCGATAGGCCGCATCAAGAACCCGGCAGCGAACACGCCTGCGGTATTGAGCAACTGAACGGTAGGATCATCGGACGGGAAGAACGCCGGAGCGAAGTAGATGGCGCAGAAAGCGTAGACGTAGAAATCGAACCACTCGACCAGATTGCCTGAGGAGGCGCCCACAATCGCAAAGATCCTTTTGCTGCGTTCTTCACCCGTGTAATGCGTGGTTGTCATTATTTTTCCCCATTAAAGCTGAACAGTCATCCAGGACATAAGCTGTAACATGTGACAGCACATAAGTCTCTTGAATTCCCATCCTCCTGTAGGAGCTGCCGAAGGCTGCGATCGCGGTGTGTCAGGCAAATCGACTTCGCAGCCTTCGGCAGCTCCTACAAAAAAAACTCGAGTGCGCTCCTGAAAAACAATCACCCAGCCCTCGAATGACCTTTTCGTGGAGGCCATCAAAAAGCTGGGTGACTGTATTCAGTGATGTTCGGTCTCAGCGCTCAATCGCCAACGCCAGCCCCTGCCCTACGCCGACGCACATGGTCGCCAGACCTCGACGACCACCGCTTTTTTCCAGTTGATGCAGCGCGGTCAACACTAACCGTGCGCCGCTCATGCCCAAGGGATGACCCAAGGCGATGGCGCCCCCGTTGGGGTTCACTTGCGGTGCATCATCGGCCAGCCCTAGCTCACGGAGAACCGCCAGGCCCTGACTGGCAAAGGCTTCATTGAGCTCGATCACATCAAAATCGCTTACTGCCAGGCCAAGGCGCTCCACCAGCTTACGCACCGCAGGCACCGGGCCGATGCCCATGACGCGCGGCGCGACACCGGCACTGGCCATGCCGAGAATGCGTGCCCGGGGCGTCAGGCCATGTTTTTTGACCGCTTCGGCAGACGCCAGAATCAGCGCGGCGGCACCGTCGTTGACCCCAGACGCATTACCGGCGGTGACGGTCTTGTCCGCACCATTGACCGGCTTCAGTTTGGCCAGGGTTTCCAGGCTGGTGTCAGCGCGGGGATGTTCGTCTTGCTCCACCAACGTTTCACCCTTTTTATGGGCAACGCGCACTGGAGTGATTTCTTCTTTAAAAAAGCCCGCAGCCTGAGCAGCGGCAGTGCGCTGTTGGCTGCGCAGGGCGAAAGCGTCCTGATCGGCTCGAGAAATCTTGAAATCATCGGCGACGTTGTCACCGGTTTGTGGCATGGAATCGACGCCGTATTGCTCTTTCATCAAAGGGTTGATGAAACGCCAGCCAATGGTGGTGTCTTCCAGCTTCATGTTGCGGGAATACGCAGCATCGGCTTTACCCATAACGAAGGGCGCGCGTGACATCGACTCAACGCCACCGGCAATCGCCAATTCCATCTCGCCAGCAGCAATCGCCCGAAATGCCGTACCGATGGCGTCCATGCCCGAGGCGCACAGACGGTTAAGGGTGACGCCGGGAATCGTCTCCGGCAGGCCAGCCAGCAACGCAGCCATGCGCGCTACGTTGCGGTTGTCTTCACCGGCCTGGTTAGCGCAGCCGAAAAACACTTCGTCCACTTCGTTCCAGTTGACCGAAGGGTTTCGCTCCATCAGCGCCTTGATCGGCACTGCGGCCAGATCATCCGCGCGAACGCTGGCCAACCCACCGCCAAAGCGGCCAATGGGGGTACGAATCGCATCGCAGATAAATACTTCGCGCATCATGCTTCTCCCGGTGCTTGGCCGTGCGCTTTAGCGGTCCGGGCTTCCAGATCACGTAGAGCGGCAAGCTCTGTTTCGCTTGGCTCGGCGGAGTACTCGACGTTTTCGGCGAAACGCAGTTCCCAACCGGTGGCCGCAATAACCTGCTCGCGGGTTACGCCGGGGTGCAAGGTAGTCACCACAAACTCGTTAGTGCCCTCTTCCGGTTCCATGATGCACAGGTCAGTAATAATCCCGACCGGCCCTGCGCCAGGCAATCCAAGACGCTTGCGAGAATCACCACCCTCGCCATGGCCAACCGATGTGATGAAATCCAGCTTGTCGACGAAAGCACGCGCGGATTGCTTGAGGATGATCAAGACCTGCTTGGCGGACCCGGCAATTTCCGGCGCGCCGCCTGCGCCTGGCAGACGTACCTTCGGGTTGTTGTAATCACCGACCACCGTGGTGTTGATGTTGCCGAAACGATCAACCTGGGCAGCGCCAAGAAACCCCACATCAACGCGACCGCCTTGCAGCCAGTAGCGGAATATCTCACTGGTGGACACAACCGTGTCAGCCGTTTCTGCAAGTTCGCCATCGCCGATGGACAGCGGTAACACACTAGGCTTGGCACCAATCGGACCTGACTCGTAAATCAGCACGACGTCCGGTGAGGACGTAAGACGCGCCAGATTCGCGGCCTTGGAAGGCAGACCGATACCGACAAAGCAGACCGCTCCGTTACGCAGACGACGAGCCGCTGCCACTGTCATCATTTCACTGGTGGTGTAAGTCATTACTTTGCCTCCGAAGCGCTGGCCAACTTGCTCTGGAATTCGCTGAAGTCCGCGGTGCCTTGAATGTATTCATTGATCCATGCGCTAAAACTTTCGCGGTCACGGGCAATCGGGTCCCAGGCCTGATAGAACCGGTTGTCGCGCTCGTAGTAACCGTGGGCGTAGGACGGATGCGCGCCACCGGGCACATGGCAAACCGCACTCAGTGCCCAGGTCGGAAGCACGCAGGCATTCATCGGCGCATTCAGGTCGTCGACGATTTCTTCCACAGTAACGATGCAGCGTTTGGCAGCCAGCGCAGCTTCCTTCTGCACACCGAGGATGCCCCATAGCAACACGTTGCCTTTGCGATCGGCCTTCTGCGCGTGAATCACTGTCACATCAGGACGCACTGCGGGCACTGCCGCGAGCACCTCGCCGGTGAATGGGCAAGTTACCGTCTTGATCAGCGGATTGACCTTGGGCAGATCGGAACCGGCGTAAGCGCGCAAAACAGCGAACGGCAGACCGGATGCGCCCGCAACATAGGCGTTAGCCAGGTCGGCATGGCTGTGCTCTTCGATTTCCATCGAGTGTGGCCACTGCTTTTCAACGGCGTCACGCAGACGATGCAGAGAGCCAACTCCAGGATTACCGCCCCACGAGAAAATCAGACGCTTCGCACACCCTGCGCCTATTAACTGGTCGTAGATAAGGTCCGGCGTCATACGCACTAACGTCAGGTCTTTTTTACCCTGACGAATGATTTCGTGGCCTGCGGCCGTGGGGATCAAATGGGTGAAGCCTTCCAGCGCAACGGTGTCGCCATCGTTGACCAATTGCTTCACGGCGTCGCGTAGAGAAAGAATTTCAGCCATGAGGTGCTCCCGAACTCAAATTGCATCCAATGAACAGCGTAGATGGGCTACGCTGGAATGGACTTGAGGTTATGCCGGGGCCTGAGGCCAAACAATCCGATAATCGATTATTCGTTCGTTAATCGCACAAATTCAGTGTGCTATCAGGTGAACAATTGCGTACTTAAATCCCTGCTCGCATCCAGCATGATAGGCAGGAAACGCTGCTCCAGCTCGCTTCTGGCTACACGGCCTGCGCTGGTACTCACGTTCAGTGCTGCGAGGACCTGACCGGACGCGTCATAGACCGGTACCGCAATCGAGCGCAACCCTTGCTCCAATTCCTGATCGACGATACACCACCCCTGCTGACGGACTTGCTGAAGACATTCAAACAGCGCTTCTGTCGAGCGAATCGTCCGGCTGGTCTTGGGCTGCAGGTCCACATGATCAAGGTATTCGCGCAATGTCACATCGTCCAGCGCCGAGAGCAGGATGCGGCCCATGGACGTGCAATAGGCAGGCAGTCGGCCGCCGACCGAAAGGTCCACTGAAATAAGACGCTGCGTAGTGGCGGACCGAGCGATATACAGAATGTCTTCACCCTCCAGGGTCGCCATGTTGCAGGCTTCATGGAGCTGATCGCTCATCCGGTCCAGATAGGGCTGAGACGATACCGCCAGCGGCGTCGACGAAAGATAAGCGTGGCCGAGCGTCAGCACCTTCGGCAGCAGCGAATAGGTTCGACCATCCGTCGTTGCATAGCCAAGTTTGATCAACGTCAGCAGACAACGCCTTACCGCCGCTCGCGGAATTTCCGTGCGATGGCTGATCTGGGCAATGGTCAGATGCCGTTTGCGCTCCTGAAAAGCGTGAATCACCGCCAGCCCTCTGGCCAGCGAAGTCATGAAATCCGGGTCGCCGGTCAGTGCCTGAATCCGCTTGGCGGGCGATGCCACGATTGGTGGCGCCAACGAAGCAAAAGAATTACGCAGTTCATCATTCATTGCCACTACCTCGGTGAACCCTGTCAGGCCTTATAAATCATAGCCTCCACGCTTTTCCGCGACTTTTTAGCGGAAAGCATTCGAGCCACTTTGGGCGATTATCGAACAAGTGGCCGATAATCGCAATTGACCCACCGCAAAGATACTTATACCTTTGCATAGCCTTAAGTGGCTTCTTGGAAATACTGGTCAGGTACCCACGAGAAGTCCAAGGTACGGCCTTGCCCATGAAGCGAGGCCGTTTTTATTCCCGCATGCTTACCCCCTACGCATGATATCGAAAAGCCACAAATCGACGGTTTGTGTTCTCCTCATGCGTGCTTCTGTCACAAATATCGCTTGTTCTGCACATACGCCCCATGTCGCAACGAACTATGCCGTCAGAATTCTGTCTGTTACCGTCAATATTGAGGACATCAAAGTTACGTCGTATGTCACTCACTGAAACTTCGGAACTGTCGTACAAGAAAAGTGTTTTACCGAAGTCTTTTCATAATCAACTGCACATATAGTTGACTGATTGGAAGTTCTTGGAGATAGTACCTGCCACTTGGCTCGTAATAACGATTCGCAGTGGTTGCAGTACCGGGCGCCATGCCCAGGCATACCACAGGATCGAGGCACCGCAGCAATGCTGCCAAAGCATTATGCTCGCGAAGGAATTTCCAGCCAAAGTAGCCATCGCACTCGCAACTCAAACGACTGTCGCTACGACAATTATGTTTTCTGGTGTCCGTAGCCGCGAGCCGCTGGATGTTCAGATCATGGCCTGGTTCAGAATTTGATTGGCGGAAGCCTTTCAGCAATCTCTGAACAAGACCCTGTGTGGACTATCAAGCCGCTCAGCGATAACGCCAGATTAATTTTGACTTGATCAGGTAACAAAGTGACCAAAGATGAACTGCGCGCGGAACTTGAGCGCCAGGAACAACGCTACAAGGAAGTTTATGGTGGCGAAATCACCACCTACGCCGCTCAACCAGAGCCGGAACGCAAACCTTGGCGCAAGAAGGCCAGCATTCTCGATCAGGCCTTCAAGCAAGAACTGCAAAAAATGGAAAAAGACCTGAGCGAAGAGGGATAACCCTTCAGCTCTGCGAACCGGGCTACCTCTGATGGCCCGGGCAGATTTTTCAGAGCGGCCAACTGTTTTGCATGACTGCTAAAAGGCTCCAATGTCCTCTTGACTTATCAATGGGGATGCTTCGCCGAGGATAAAATTTAGATAATCGGCGATACCAATCGGCAGTCGACACATCGATCTGTATTTTTTCTGTCATAATCCCGCCCCCTTCAGACCGGGTCAGAAAACCTTCATGATCGATTTATTCAGCGGACTAGATGCCTGGGTACTTGTGAGCCTGCTGCTCGCCCTGGCTTTCGTCCTCACCTTCGAGTTCATCAACGGCTTTCATGACACCGCAAACGCGGTGGCGACAGTCATTTACACCAAAGCGATGCCGCCGCATCTGGCCGTATTCTTCTCCGGGATCTTCAATTTCCTGGGGGTGCTGCTGGGCGGGGTCGGCGTTGCCTATGCCATCGTTCACCTCCTCCCGGTTGAACTGCTGATCAACGTCAACACCGGCCACGGCCTGGCCATGGTTTTCTCGCTGCTCGCAGCGGCGATTACCTGGAACCTGGGCACCTGGTATTTCGGTATTCCGGCATCGAGTTCTCACACGCTGATCGGCTCGATCCTCGGCGTGGGTCTGGCGAACGCGCTGATCAACGACATTCCGCTGGCAGACGGGGTTAACTGGCAAAAAGCGATCGATATCGGCGCCTCGCTGGTTTTCTCACCACTGGCGGGCTTCCTCGTTGCTGCGCTGGTCCTGATAGGACTTAAATGGTGGCGACCACTGTCGAAAATGCACAAGACGCCTGAACAGCGTCGCAAGCTCGACGACAAGAAGCATCCGCCATTCTGGAACCGTCTGGTGCTGGTGATTTCCGCCATGGCGGTAAGCTTTGTGCACGGCTCCAACGATGGTCAGAAAGGTATCGGCCTGATCATGCTGGTCCTGATCGGTATCGTGCCAAGCCAGTTCGTACTGGACTTGAACAGCACCACTTACCAGATCGAACGTACCCGTGATGCAACCTTGCACCTCAGTCAGTTCTATCAGCGCAACAACAGCACCCTGGGCGAGTACCTGGCGCTGGGTAAAGCGGAAAAAGGTGATCTGCCGGAAAGCTCCAGCTGCAACCCGGAGCAAACCGAACCGACGATTGCTGCCCTGCTCGACAACCTCACCGGCGTGGCCGATTACCACTCTCTGACTCCCGAGCGGCGCATCGAAGTACGTCGCTACCTGCTGTGCCTGGACGACACCGCACGCAAGGTCGCCAAGCTGCCAAACCTCGGCGCACGTGAAAAATCGGATCTGGATAAACTGCGCAAAGACCTGACCGCGACCACTGAATACGCCCCATTCTGGGTGATTCTGGCCGTGGCGCTGGCGTTGGGTATAGGCACCATGGTCGGCTGGAAACGCGTCGTGCTGACCATTGGCGAGAAGATCGGCAAACAAGGCATGACTTACGCACAAGGCATGTCGGCGCAGATCACCACAGCGTGCGCCATTGCGGCGGCCAACATTTTCAGCCTGCCGGTTTCCACGACGCACATTCTGTCCTCTGGCGTCGCAGGCACCATGGTCGCCAACAAAAGCGGCCTGCAAGGCGGCACTGTGCGCACCATCCTCCTGGCCTGGGTGCTGACCCTGCCAGCGACGGTGGCCCTGTCGGCCGGTCTGTTCTGGTTGGCGTCCAAAGCGCTGTCTTGACAGAAACGCCATCGCGGGAAAATCCCGCGATGGCGTTTCACTGCATTCGCGAAGGCGGCGTTCCTAACGAGCCATATGCTGTGAATGTACTGGCCCCTTCGCGAATGAATTCGCTCCCACTGGGTTGCGCACGCCTCAGGTTGACGCTAATCCTGTGGGACCGAATTCATTCGGGAAGGCGGCGT
>NZ_JAGTPI010000063.1:0-35170 GCF_021147825.1 Pseudomonas quasicaspiana | reverse complement strand
CCAAGCTCGGTAGGACCGAATTCATTCGGGAAGGCTGTCTGTCAGGCGATACATAAGCTGCGGATATACCGCCCCCTCGCGAACAAGTTCGCTCCTACCGTCCATGCGCCAAGCTCGGTAGGACCGAATTCATTCGGGAAGGCTGTCTGTCAGGCGATACATAAGCTGCGGATATACCGCCCCCTCGCGAACAAGTTCGCTCCTACCACTGCTAAATGAAACATACAGATACACCTTCATCTTCCGGGATCGCAGCCGATAGCTTGCTAACTTCATTCTGTGAGTTCAGCCCGCATGACACTGCGTAATCTTGGAATTGCCCTTCGCGCCGCTCTCTGTTTCTCCCTCATGGCTTTATTCGTTCTGTTCCTCGGTGTAATGAGTCTCGACAAAATGTCCGGCCTCAACAAAAACACGACGGATCTCGGCGGAGGCTGGCTGAAGTCCACTCGGCTGCTGGGAGAGTTAGCTGATACCACCTCGCGATTCCGTACCATGTCTTACCTGATCATGGTCAACCGCACCCAGGCGGACATCGACAAAGCCGAAGCCCGCCTTGAGGTGTTGACCAAGAAGGCCAACACCATCGTCGCTGCTTACGCGCCTTTGGTTCGTAGCCCGGAAGAGAGCACCAAGTTTCAGCAGTTCAAAGAAGCACTGGCTAACTATCTGGTCGCTCAGGACAAACTGCGTCAAGCGTCACTGGCCAAACGTGATGCTGAGATTCCAGGTTTGATCAGCGGTGAGCTCAAGAAGTACTCAGACCAAATGGCACCTTTGGTCGAAAGTTTGCTGGAGCTTAATCGTCAGGGTGCAGACGCTGCCGTTGCAGAGTCTGCGAGTGAATACATCAGCGCACGTAACATCATCATTGCCGTTCTGGTTCTGACTGCCGTACTGACTGTCCTGTTGGCAGTGCTTCTGACCCGCAGCATCGTTCGTCCGCTCAGCGAGGCTGTAAGGGCTGCGGAAGACGTGGCGCGCGGTGATCTGACCACTACCGCCCAAGTAAATGGCCGTGATGAAGTCACGCGCCTGCAGCAAGCGCTGCAAACCATGCAGATGAATCTGCGAGACACCCTGCAGCGTATTTCCGGCTCGGCCACTCAGGTTGCTTCAGCCGCTGAAGAGCTCAATGCGGTGACCGAGGAAGGTTCGCGATCCTTGCAGCAGCAAAATAACGAAATCGAACAAGCCGCTACTGCCGTCAACGAGATGACGGCTGCCGTCGAGGAAGTGGCCAGCAACGCAGTGAACACGTCGACTGCTTCGCAGCAATCCAGCACCTCGGCCATGCAAGGTCGTCAGCGCGTGCAGGAAACGGTCACTGCCATTCAGCAAATGACTACTGACGTCGAAGTCACTTCCGAGCAGATCCGCAGTCTGGCTGACCAGACTCAAGATATCGGTAAGGTTCTCGACGTGATTCGCGCCATCGCTGAGCAGACCAACCTGCTGGCCCTTAACGCCGCCATTGAGGCTGCGCGTGCCGGGGAAGCCGGGCGCGGTTTTGCTGTTGTGGCTGACGAAGTCCGGGCGCTTGCCCATCGCACTCAGCAGTCCACGCAAGAAATTGAAGTGATGGTCAGCGGCATCCAGCAAGGTAGCAGCAAGGCCGTAGCTTCTATGCAGAACAGCAGTAGCCGCGCTCAAAGCACTCTGGAGGTGGCTCGCAGCGCCGGTGATGCTCTTGAGGAAATCACCCGCAGCGTGGGTGAAATCTCCGACCGTAACCTGGTTATCGCCAGTGCTGCAGAAGAGCAGGCGCAAGTGTCCCGCGAAGTGGATCGTAACCTGGTCAACATCCGTGATCTGTCGCTGCAGTCTGCCGACGGCGCTCATCAGACCAATGCTGCCAGTCAAGAGCTGTCGCGGTTGGCCGTTGAGCTGAATCAGATGGTGGGTCAGTTCAAGATTTAACGAACGCCGCACCAAGCCCACAAAAATAACGCCCACAAAAAAGGCCGCATTCTCATGCGGCCTTTTTTGTTCATGCGGACTCAGCTTATTCAGCCGCTTCCTCAGCGACTTCAGAAACAGTCGCCTTCACCTCATCACGGCGACGGATGTACTTCCAGTCCGCCTCATCAATGTAGATGCCGTTAGGCCCGCTGCCGCCTTCCAGGTCGATTGCCACGTGCGCCGATACTTGCGGCTTCACACTCGCCAGAATCGGTACAAAGCCCAGTTGCAGACTCGTCTCCAGCAGCGCTGCCTGGTTCTTCTCGTCGATGTCTGCTGCTTCGTCCAGATAGTAAGGCAGGCGCACACGGCCGGCTTGATCGCGGTCCATCAAGTGCAGCAACAGGTACATGTTGGTCAGCGCCTTGATGGTCATCGTGGTGCCGTTTGAAGCCGCGCCGTCGATGTCGGTATGGATCACCGGCTGGCCGTTGACCTTGGTGATCTCGAACGCCAGTTCGAACAGGTCTTTCAAGCCCAGCTGGTTATGGTTTGCCGCCACCAGACGCGCCAGATACTCCTTGGCCTCTTCGTTCTTGTTGTCCTGCTCAGCGCTTTGGCTCAGGTCGAACACCGACAGCGTTTCGCCTTCTTCGTACTGGCCAGCGCTATGGATAATCTGGTCAATGTGCTTGAGCGCTTCCTTGTTGGGAGCGAGCACGATACGGAAGCTGGCCAGGTTGGAAACCTGACGCTTGTTGATCTCACGGTTGAACAGGGCTAGTTGGTGTTCAAGGCTGTCGTAGTCGCTACGGATATTACGCAACGTTCGCGCAATATCGGTCACGGCTGCGCGGCGAGCCTTGCCCAGCGTCAGTGCTTCGTCGGTACGGTGTGCGTAAGCATTGATCAGCAGTTGCAGACGACGCTCGACGTCTTCTTCGCTGTCGAACTTTGCGACACCTTTCAGGCGTACCTGGGCATACAGCGCTTCGATCTGACCATCGCTGCGCAGCAGACCTTGCCAGCTGTCCTGATAATCGTTGAGCAATGGCAAGAGGTTATCCAGCGAGTCATCCACCGGATCCATGTAAGGCGTACCAAACGGCAGATCAGCAGGCAGCAACTGACGACGACGCAAGGCGTCATCCAGCGTGCGTTGCTTGGACTCCAGGTCGCCAATCTGGCGCGCGACCAGTTGAAGCTTGGCGGACAGTTGCTGGACGCGTTCAGTGAACGCATCGCTGGAGCGCTTCAGTTCATCCTGCGCAGCTTCCATCTGTGCCAGTTGCTCGTGCTTTTCGGACTCTTCAGCGCTCAGGGTCTGGCAGCGACGGAAGTCTTCCAGCGCTTTCTGTGCATCCAGCACCTGCTGATACAAGGCTTCTGTTTGGGTTTTGCTGGCCGCGCGGTCGGAAGCGACGGCCTGCTGCGTCTTGAGCTGTTTCAGTTCTTTTTCGAGACGTTCTTTCTGATCACGCAATGCGGCACGGTCAGCCAGGGCTTGCAGGGCAGGCGGCTCGATGTTCGTCAGGTTGATCGACAGGCCCGGCACCTGGAACTGGTCGCCTTTGAAGCTATCAAGGATGGCTTCGAGAGATTTGACCCAAGCGTCACCATCATCCAGCGCGATACCTTGCTCACCCAGTGGCAAGCTGAACAGGGCGCTGTTGAACAGGCGCATCAAGCGCTCTACATCCGGCTGCGAGAACTCTTCACGCAGACGGGCATAGCTGTTGTTGTCCGCGTGATCGAGTTGTTGCTTCACTGACTTCAGGCGTTTTTCCAGATCGCGCAGACGTTCGTCCAGATCTTCGGCACTGAACTGACGGGATTGCGCCAAAGCACCGGCCAGTTCGTCGTGAGCATCCTTGGCGGCCAGCAACTGTTGTTCCAGCACTTTGGCGTCGTCAACCAGCGCGAAGCGATTCTTGAGGACCGCCAGTTCGCCGATCCAGCGCTGAATGCTGCTGATTTCCCGCTCCAGACGCATCAGCTCCTGTGTGCCGCCGCGCTGATCGTTCTGCAGTTCATCCTGCTGGCTGCGGTAATGCTCAGCCTGGATAACCAGCTCTTCCTTACGCGCGGTGGAGTAATCCATCCAGGTGCCGAGCAACGAATCCAGAAGCGGCGACAGGCGATGCAGCTTGCCTCGCAACAGATCACGCTGAGCGACACCTGCCGCCAGCGCTTCGACCAATGGACCCGCTTTGACCAGCGAGTTGTAGTCCTGCTCCATGCGTCGCACGTCGCGGAAGGCTTCTTCACACGCGGCGATGTAATCCACGCTGCCGGAACGCAGGCTGTGTTCAAAAGCATCAAGGAACAGCTGCTTGAGCTTGGCGGCGGTGATTTCGCGCATGTGCAGCAAGTTGATGAACAGCGCCCGGAATGTCTTCAGGCTCTGTTCACTGGTGGAGCGCAGCGGGATCAACGTCAGGTCCAGCGGAATAGACGTGTGACCGCCCACCAGCAAGCGACGCAGTTCGTCGGGCTTGAGTTCATAGGCTTTCAGGCCCTGGCTTTCCAGGTTGCTGAACAGCTCTTTCTGACGCAGGCAGGTGTCGTTCTTCTGGTAATGGCCCAGATCCAGCTTGCCCGCATAGGCAAAGAACTGGTGACCGAAACCGCCACCCGGGCCACGTCCGACCACACCAATGACGTGCGGGCCGTGGGGCAGGGAAACTTCAACCAGGATGTAACTGGTGTCCGACGCGAAGTAGAACTTGCGGGACTGCTCCAGGCTGTACTTGCCGAAGCTCATGTCCGACATGCGCGCCAGAATAGGGAATTGCAGTGCGTTGATCGAGGCACTCTTGCCGAGGTTGTTGGCCCCGTACACCGACAACGGGTGCTCCAGCGGGAACAGCCCAAGGCTGTAACCGGCCGTATTCAGCAGGGCAAAGCGGCGGATTCCGTAGCGTTCCTGGCTCATGCATCCATCTCCTGTTGCTCGTCAGCGATCGCGCGGGCCAGGGCCTGCTCTTCGGTTTCTTCCACGTCTTCGAATTCGGCGAGGTCCAGTGGGTCATCGGTTTGCAGCAGCTTTTCATCGCTGTCTTCGTCGATCAGTACCGGCACTGGCAATGGCAGAACGCTGTGAAGGCTGGCGGCCAGGTCGCGGTCCTGTTGTACCGAGAGACAAACGTCGAGGAAGCGGTGCATCGGCGGCAGGAAGCGGTAGATGCCGGTTTCTTCAGCAGCGAAACCCAACTGGGTCATGCGGCGCATGATTTTCTCTTCCAACTCGTCCTGGGTCTGCACTTCGGCCTGCAAGAACAGGTCGCGATACTTCTCCAGCATCGACGGGAGTTCATCACGGCCAAGGCTGCCGCCGTCCAGCACGGCTACCGGGTCACGACCCTGGTCGGCAAGGTGTTCAACCAGAATGAACGTGAACAGCGCCAGACGTTGCGCGGTCTTGTTGACCTGCGCAGCGGCCTGATCCGGGACGAAGTAATAGAAGCCGCGGGTGTCGCACACCAGTTCAAACCCCAGCGCCTTGAACAGCGTCCGGTATTGATCCTGTGCGTTGGACAATTGCGCGTACAGCTCCGGGTCGCGGCGGCTGATGTGGAAACCTTTGAACAGCTCGCGGAAGATCGGCGCGAGTTGCGACATTTCGGAAAGATCAAGATGCATTGGCTGGGTTCCCCGTTAGCTCATCACTGCTGGCGAGCAGGGCGAAGGAGCGCAGGCTGACCTGATGCTCCTGGGTAAAGTAGTCACGACGCTCAAGGCGTTCGCGGGTGAAGCGTTTCTCGCGGGACAGGCGCGAGAACCAGTAGAGCAATTCGTCAGTAGCGCCGTTCGGCTCCTGTTCCAAAAGCCAGACCATCAGGTCCGGCATCGGCAGGGCGTCTTCGCAACGCTCAAGCATTTCCTTGACCGTGCGGGGCGCCTGCGGTGAATCACCTTTGCGTTTGCCAACACCGGCCTTGGGAAATTTCGCCGGTTTCGGCTCAAAGCGGGCCAGCGCATACACGTAGGCCTCGACCTGGCTCGCGCTGCCCAGAAAGGTGCTCTGCGGACGGGTGAACATCGGCATCGCCGCTTGCGGCACTGCATCGATGCCTTTACGACGAATCGCCGAAAGGGCCAACGCTGCGCCACGGGTGACTGCGTTGTGGCGGCGCGCTTCTTCACGCAGCGGCAGCAGCAGTTCGCGGGCATGACGCAGCGTCAACTGAGCGCTGGTCTGCATCTCAAGGATGCGCGCGTGGGTGCGCAGCAGCATGTCGTCGTCGACCAGCTGGCCCAGGCGTTGCTGCTCAGTCAGCAAGCGCAGCAGTACGTTCTCGACCTTGCGCACGCCTTGTTCGAAAGCGCCGTCAGCGTTTACCAACTGAATCATCGGCTCGACGTATTCGTCCCAGGTGGCCAGCACTTCTGCATAACGCTGACGCAGCGGGATCTGGCGATCACTGGTCTTGGCGCGATCGGCGACACCCACCAGCGCCTGCTCGTCATTGGCGAGCTTTTTCAGGACGTCGCGCACGCGCATGTCCAGCAGGCGCAGTTGCCGGGCCAGGTCATTGGCGTCGCGGATATCAAAGGCGTCCTGGATATAACCCGCCAGACGCTCCAGATGGCGCAGATAGGCTTCGATTTCCAGGCACAGGCCCAAACGGTGCTCGCGACGCAGGTACGACAGGAAGTCATGAATCTGCGCGTTGAGTTCAAAACGGTTAGGGCTTTTCGCCACTGGAACGAGGATATCCAGGCGAATCCACACATCCAGCAGGTTGGTGATGTCCTGCGGGGTGCTATCCAGTTGCTGTGCCGCCAGTTGCAAGCGCAATTCGCTCAGGCTCAGAGTGCCCTGGTCGAAATGTTCGCACAGCGGCTCAAGAAGCGCCCAGTGTTCGGCAAGGGCGCGCAAGACGCGCTTGGGTTCGATCATTGGTAGGCCGACTGTTGGTAAATAAAAGCGGCGATTGTACTGCATCGCACGCCTCAAATTTCATCTCCGGGCGATCAACTGCGGCGGGAATTGGCGAAGAGTTGTAGAATCGCCGTCCTAACTTATCCACAGGTGGCTGACCTTTGCTCAACGAGTCCCGCCGCCGCGCTTATTTGACTGCCATGCAGGTGGTCAATTGGCTGCCGCGCACCGAACTGCCGTTTGCGGCTCCGTCACGTCCGGAGCTGCTTGCTCCGCTTGCGCCCCAGGTTGAACCGGTGGCGGATATCGCGGTGCCTGAAGCTGCGGTCAATCAGGTGGCGAGCGCCGTTGCGGCGAGTCCGGCACCTGTTGCACGGCCAAAGATCGAAGTGCCGAGACCTGCGGCCGCCACTACCCGCAAGCCTGCGGTCGCCGAAGACGAGGCTACTCCTGCGCCAGTCAAGGCTGCTGTTGTGCCGCCGCCGCGTTTTTCGTTGCAGCTACTGCGTACCGGTCGCTGCATGGTGCTGGTGGAGTTACCCACAGGCCAGGCGTTCCAGAGTCGTGATCCGGCTTATCTGCTGCTCAAGGACATGCTGCGCGCCGCCGGTTTGCCGGACAGCCCGCAGATCATTGGCGAGCCAGTACGCTGGCCGCTGCTGAGTCGTGGCCAGATTGATCAAGGGCCTGAAGCTGCACGTGATTTCGTTCAGGGTTTTGTCTCGGCTCGTCTGGAAGAAGCGCCTTGCGCATGCCTTTGGCTGGTCGGTCTGCCGTCGGTGCGCTTTGCCGGGGAAGCCAATGCCGAGGCTTATAACAGTGAACTCGAGGTTGAAGGCCTGGGTTCTGCCTGGGCGTTGCCGGGTCTGGAATTATTGATGGACGAGCCGCAACGCAAGGCCGATGTCTGGAAAGCCATGCGTCGGCTGATGGCGCGCTGGAAACCGATCGATGAGTGACGCAATAACCTTCCGCCCGATGACCGAGGCGGATCTGGACGCTGTACTGAAGATTGAGTACGCAGCTTTCAGCCATCCCTGGACTCGCGGCATTTTTCTGGATGGCCTCAAGTCTTACGAAATCTGGCTGATGTTCGAAGGAAACCAACAGGTCGGGCATGGCGTCGTGCAGGTCATCATCGACGAAGCTCATCTGCTCAATATCACTGTCAAACCGGAAAGCCAGGGCCGCGGTCTGGGTTTGCGCCTGCTTGAGCACTTGATGTCACGTGCTTACCAGTTGAATGCACGGGAATGCTTCCTCGAACTGCGGGACAGCAACCGCGCGGCTTATCGCCTTTATGAGCGCTTCGGCTTCAACGAAATCGGCCGCCGCCGGGATTACTACCCGGTTGCTGGCGGCCGCGAAGATGCGCTGGTCATGGCGTGTACGTTGTTTGAGTAATCCAGACTACTGACCAGAGTCATCCCCGGTAGGACCGAATTTATTCGGGAAGGCGGTGTTCCAGGCGAAACATAGGTCCGGATGTACGCGCTTCTTCGCGAATAAATTCGCTCCCACTGGATGTCGGCTGGCAAGCCAATATGGGGTTTCCCATAAGTCCAGAACGCATTCTACTTACAAAAGCTTCTCAGGCTTCCCATCCAGCGGATCCAGTCGGCCCAGCTCAGCCTCATCCAGACCATCACCACCACCAATGTCATCTTCGTCGACTACTGTCAGATCGAAATCGGCGGGGTTGTCTTCGCCTTCTTCTTCAGCGGAGCGGGCACCGTCTTCGCGGATCAGAATCTCTGGATCCAGATCGTCGTCAGTCGGATGATGATCCGGAGTCGACGCGCCGGTAAGGCCTGCTTCACGGACGCGCTGCTCAGGGATTTCACGGGAGAGTTCGTCTTCCGGGATCAAGTCGCCGATGCGTGCATCGTCGCCTTTGTCGTCGAAGTTCAGCTCACGCATGGAGCCCATGCGGTCTTCGTTATCGTCAATCGGTTCGGGTTGAGTTGCACCGTAAGGGCGGCGGGAATCATTCATGGCGAATCCTCGTTATTAAGGGGCTTGAAAGGTGGACCGGCACCTATTCTGAAGATTCACTTTGCTTGCACGAGCGGATCGCGAATCTGCACAACAGAAGTTAGTGACCCGGATCGTCGAGCCCCAGTCATAAGCTGGCACATCTTCGAGGCATGACACATGAACGAGCTACAAGACCTGATCGACAACAACGAACGTTGGGCAGATGCGATCACCAAGGAAGATCCTGAGTTTTTTGCCAAGCTGGCACGCCAGCAGACCCCGGAATTCCTGTGGATAGGTTGCTCGGACGCCCGCGTACCTGCCAACGAGATCGTCGGCATGCTGCCGGGTGATCTGTTTGTGCATCGCAACGTGGCAAACGTCGTGCTACACACCGACCTCAACTGCCTGTCAGTGATCCAGTACGCCGTTGACGTGCTGAAGGTCAAACACATCCTGGTCACCGGCCACTATGGTTGCGGCGGTGTCCGTGCATCGATGCAGGATCGCCAGTTGGGCCTGATCGATGGCTGGCTGCGCACCATTCGCGATCTGTATTACGAGCACCGCGATACTCTTGCCAAGTTGCCCACCGAGGAAGAGCGCGTTGACCGCATGTGCGAGCTGAACGTCATCCAGCAAGTGGCGAACGTCGGCCATACCAGCATTGTGCAAAACGCCTGGCATCGCGGGCAGAGCCTCTCGATCCATGGTTGCATCTATGGCATCAAGGACGGCCGCTGGAAAAGCCTGAACGCGACCATCAGCGGCTTTGAGCAACTGCCGCCGCAGTACCGCTTGCGTCCGTTGGGGGAGTAAGTAGTCCGGTTGGATGCAAAACCCTGTGCAGACTGTGTGAAAACTACTGCGCTCGGCAATACTGCGTTAAAAACAGGCGAAAAATGCTCATTTAGAACACCTAGACTCCGCTTTTTCGCCTGTTTTTGCCTTGTCTTGCCGTCGCTCGCGACGTTTTCACACAGTCTGTGTGGGAGCGGATTCATCCGCGAAGACGGCAGTAGGTCAATGAATATCTATTGAGTTTACCGAGCCCTTCGCGAATGAATTCGCTCCCACAGAGACCGCACCAGCCAGTAGGAGCGGATTCATCCGCGAGAGAATGTTACCCGGGACACCGCGCATTATTTACATATACGGATGAACCGCTGGCGCTGTCAGCGGCTTCTGCAGCTGTTTAAGCGAGCGGGATACCGTGCTGCTCGTGCATTTGGCGTCAGCTTGCGCCTGAGTCAACTTGCGCACGTCGGTGTAGAACAGAACACAGGTCTTGGCCTTGTTGGTCACCTGCCAGTTCTGTGTGCAACTGCTCAATGTCGCCTTCGGGTCCGCGCCTGGTTTCTGGCCCATTCCTGCCTGCCAGCAGGCTGCACTCAAATCCTGCCCCATGACCGCCAGTCCGGCGGCATCTGCCTTGGCTTCATCGCCACCATAGTTGGCTTTGTCAGCGGCGTACCAGATATAGCTTGGATGGTTCGAGCCCAGCACCGGCACGTTCTGCCCAGGATTCGGACTGATCGTCGCCAGACCCAGCACCGGCACGCTGGCTGAGTATTGTTGTTTGATCCAGTTACGCACCGGCGCACCAAACGCAACCATCGGCAGCGACGTACCCGCAGCGTTCTGGCTCAACTGCTTGACCATCGTGGTCTGGTAATCCTGGAAATAGCTGTACACACCTTCCAGCGAACTGCCCGCTGAGGCTGGCGCGGCAATCGGCGCGATATCGATGATGGTCTGATAACCCGGCGTCTGCGCGGTCGGGATGCCGTTGTAGGTCAGCAACTGTGCCCAGCGGTCGGTGGTGTTGGACTTCAGATAGTCCTGAGCCTGGGTCAGCGAATAATCTGGCGGGAAGTGCAGCAGTTCAACGCTTTTGCGATTCTCCAGCGCCATGCCCAGCGGCAGGAACAAATACCAGTTGTACTGCCATTTGTCGGGTCCGGAGGCCAGGAGTTTTTGCGCGCCGTTGTAGGCCAGGTCGCCTGCGTCCAGCAGTTGGGAAAGAGGCTTGTCATAGCCGTCCGGCACACCGCTGATCTGCGCGTAGATCACGTCATTGTCGTTGGTGACGGTGACTTTGCCGGTGTAGCCGTCGCGCTGCACGCTCTGGGTCAAGTAGTGCTCGACCGTCTGTTCCAGCGTCCAGTTGCGATAACAGATCACGTTGCAATTGTTGGGGAAGGCGAAGAGTTGGGTGACACGCTCCCGGCTACCCAGCTTGACGTTGACATCGGCCTGAGCCATGGCACCAAACGTCAGAGTGGCGAGTGTTGCAGTCCATACAGCGGCTTTCAGCATGCTCATATCCTTTTTGGCAATCTGCCCCGAGGTTTTGGGGCGCCTCAATATTGAAGCAATGTGCCATTACGAATAAATGGGTCGCGGTAAATATTTATTACCTGCCACCGTGAGCATGCATTACCGATTTGTTCAGAGCACGAAACGCTGAACCATGACGTTTAGATCGGTCGCCAGCACTGAAAGCGCATTACTGGCGACCGTCGTTTGATGCGCGCCGGATGCGCTTTGAGCCGACAAGTCGCGAATACTGCTGAGGTTGCGGTCCACTTCGCCGGCTACTTGTGCCTGTTGTTCTGCAGCGCTGGCGATCAGCAGGTTGCGGTCGTTGATGGTGGAGGTTGAGCTGATAATTACGGTTAATGCTTCGCCGGTGGCGGCGGCCTGTTCAAGGGTCACGTTGGCTTGCGTTGCTGTTAGCCGCAGCGCCTGTGCCGTCTCCTGGGTACTTTGCTGGACGCTGTTGATCAGTCCTTCGATTTCCGTGGTCGACGCACTGGTGCGCTGCGCCAGGGAGCGAACTTCATCGGCCACCACAGCAAACCCGCGTCCGGCCTCACCCGCACGGGCGGCTTCGATGGCGGCATTGAGTGCCAGCAGGTTGGTCTGATTGGCAATCGCGCGTATTACATCAAGGATTTTGCTGATGCTCAAAGTGCGCTCAGCAAGCCCTTCAGCCTGATGCGAAGTATCTAGCACACTGCCGGTCAGTTCCTTGATCGAGCCAATGGTGTCGGCGAGGCGCGCTTTACCGTTGGCCGCCGCTTCGTTCGACGCCAGAGATTCGGTTGCCGTGTTGCTGGCATTGCTGGCGACTTCCATGGCCGCCTGACTCATCTGGTTGACCGCGACTGCTGCTTGCTCGATTTCGCTGTTCTGCAGCTTCAGGTTTTCCGCGCCGGATTCGGCGATGCTGCCCATTTCCTGCACCGACTGCGAAAGCTGGTTGGCCGCCGCGTAGATCTGCTCGATGGTGGTGTGCAGATTGCCGCGCATCCGGCCGAGCATCGTCAACAACTGAGCCGTTTCGTCCTTGCCTTCGGGGATCGTCTGCGGGCTCAGGTCACCATTAGCGATGGTGCTGGCAATCTTCAACGCCTGACGGACCGGGCGAATGATGCTGACGCTCAAGCGCCAGGCCAGCAGCAAAGTCAGGGTCAGTACGGCGGCGATAACGCTGAGCGCGATGATCCGGGTCTGGGCGTAACTGGCACTGGCATTTTCGACAGCAGTTGCCGCGCTTTGCTTGTTCAGTTCGCGCAGCAGTTGCACCTGCATGTCCATCAGGTCGCCCTGCAAGGACAGCATGGTATTGGCCAGCATGCGCGCGTCTTCAATCTTGCGCTGTTCAATCAGCGCGATCTCGTCGTAAAGGCCTGGGATGAACGCTTTGTAAGCATCCTGCAACGCGACAAGGGAATCTCGCTCAGTGTTGTCCTTGACGTGGGCCAGATAGTCAGCGAAGCCTTTTTCGGCATCATTCTTCAGGGTTTCGACGTTGATCTTGCTGGTGACCACTGCGCCGGGGTCGTCAGCATTGGCGATCAGACGGATGCTTTCGCTGCGCATTTTGATCAGTGTGATCGCCAGCGCATCCGCCATGGCGATGCTGGGCAGCGAGCCGCTTTCCACGGTCTCACCCTGATTACGAATCTCCTGCATCTGGAGCAGACAGAACGCGCCCAGTCCCACGGTAAGCAGCGAAGTGATCCCGAAACAGATCACCAGACGCTGAGTGATCCTGAAGCGGCGCAGGACAGCGGTAGCCTCAGAAGTAGCCCCGGAACGTCGGCGGAAAATGGCATGTATTAACTTTTTCACGGCAGGCAAACCCAGTCGATAGACGCATCGGAGACTGGGTTATAGGGCAGTTATGTGATGTCTTTGTGACATCGCAGAATTTGGCGTCAAATTTCCGATGATCCGCCCGGTCAAAAGGTTTGCGGTGCACCGACTTCCTGCATCAGCTCATCCAGAAAACGCTTCATACGGGAATGCCTGACCTGCGCCATACGAACACCCGTAGCTGTCTGAAAACCCTCGGTCAACTGGAACAGCTTGGTGTGGAAATGATCCACGGTGAAACGCTTGTCGTCGTAATCACGTTGTGACGCGTGTGGGTTCTGCGGGTCATACAGGCCACTGCCCATTCAAACGTATTGCCAATGGATTTCCAAGCCTGCATCATTTGTTAATGATTTTCATTGGCAATCGAGATGTCTCACGTTCTGCAACGTCGTAATGACTTACTTGTTCGCCTGTTTGGCGAGCATCACGGCTGGCTGCTGGATCGTCTGCGTGCACGAATGGGGTGTCGCCATGACGCAGCGGACATGGCCGCCGAAACGTTTGCCCACGTGGTGGCGTTGCCCGATACGCAGGTGATCCGTGAGCCTAGAGCTTTACTGACGACGATTGCCAAAAGGCTGATATTTGCTAGTTGGCGTCGGCGTGATCTGGAGCGTGCCTATCTCGAATCGCTGGCCGCCGAGCCCGAACTGTTCGAGCCCTCTCCCGAAGCGCGTTATCTGGTGATGGAAGCCTTGCTGGAGGTGGACCAGCTGCTTCACGGCCTTTCTTCCAGGGCCAGAGCTGCTTTTCTTTACAGTCAGCTGGACGGTTGGACCTACGCCCGGATCGGCGCTGAACTCGGTGTTTCCGCACCGCGGGTGCATCAATACGTTGTGCAAGGCCTCAAAGCCATTTGTGCGGTTGAGCGATGAGCGAGCTGCCCGTAGCCCTTGAACAGGCCATCGAATGGCATGCTCGCCAGGCTTCAGGACAGTTCACTGAAGGGGAACGTCAAGCGTTTGAGCGTTGGCTTGCGGCTGATCAATCCCACGTAGCGGCATGGAATGGTCTGCGTTCACGGCTTGATCAGACGTTCTCGCACTTGTCCGGCAGCCGCGCCCGTCAGGTCTTGATTACCGGGACCAGTCGTCGTCATTTGCTGCGCGGTGCGTTGGCCGTTGGCGGTTGTGCGCTGGCCGCTCGGCTGGTGACCTGGCCGGGCATGCCGCTGGACAGGCTGGCCGCAGATATTACGACTGCCAACGCCCAGCGCCAGACGTTTGTTCTGGCGGATGGCTCCAGCCTGACCTTGAACGCAGAAAGTGCTATCGATGTGAATTTCACCGCGAGCATGCGCACGGTGCGTTTGCTGCGCGGAAGTCTGATGGCAAGCATCGAATCCCAAGACCGTCCGTTCCAGTTGGTTTGCAAGGACGGCAGCGCGCAGTTGGCCTCCGGTCGGTGTTTGCTGAGCCAGTATCAGGATCACGCGCAGTTCTGGTTGAAAACCGGCACTGCGCAGCTCCGGTCGCAGCGTCAGGCGCTAGCGCTGACTAACGGGCATGGCGCGCGTCTGGATGCGCTGGGCTTACATCCATTGCCGGTCAGCCCAACCGATCCCGGTGCCTGGGTGCGTGGTTTGCTGGAGGTCAGTGATCAATCCCTCGGACAAGTGATCGACTCGCTGCGTCCTTATCGGCGTGGGGTGTTGCAGGTTTCTGATGCTGCGGCTTCTTTGCGTATCTCAGGTGTCTTCAATCTGGATAACAGCGATCAGGCCCTGGCAGCCTTGAAAGATATCCTGCCGCTGCGCATTGATCACTATTGGGGGCTATGGACCCGGATTGATCGGGTCTGAACGGCCCCTCTGGAAATAAAATCACGAGAGCCCTTAACAAATCGCCACCTCACTCTACAGAACAGGTAAAGGCGCCAGATTGTGCGCTCCGTTTTGCCAGCGAGGTTTAGCATTGTTCATGCGTCCATCACTTTTTACTCCGTTGTTCATGAGCCTGGCGATCGCCACCTCGGTAAGCGTTCAGGCTGCTGAAACACTGTATGACTTCTCTTTGTCTGCCGGGCCATTGACTGACACCCTGATTCAAATCGGTCAGCAAAGCTCGCGGCAGATTCTGTTCATACCCACTGATGTTGCCCAACGGGTTTCCGCACCAGTGAACGGCAGAATGAGCGCTACCTCGGCGGTGGAGCGTGCATTGCAGGGGAGCGGTCTGCGTCTGCAGGTCACGGCCAGTGGGGCGCTAAGCGTGCAGCCGGTGCCGAGTCAGGGCATGACGCTTGAAGCGACCAGCATCAACGCCGCTATTGCGGGAGATGGCAGCAACGGTGAGCCAGCGGGGTACGTTGCCCAGCGTAGCAGTGTGGGGACCAAGACCGATGCATCGTTGCTGGAAACGCCGCAATCAGTGTCGGTGGTGACCCGCGCCGAAATGGATCAGCGCAAAAGCGATAACCTCTCTGACGCGCTCAAATACACCCCCGGTTTTACCAGTCAGCCGAGCGGCTTCAGCCGCACTGCCGATGATTACACGCTGCGCGGCTTCAACGTTGGCGCGGGTACCGGCGGCATTCTTCGTGATGGCATGAAGCTGCAGTCCAACCCGTATGACGGTAGCGTCGAGGCTTACGGCCTTGAGCGCGTAGAAGTGCTCAAAGGTGCGTCGTCGGTGCTTTACGGTCAACTCTCGCCGGGTGGCATGATCAATACCGTCAGCAAGCGCCCCACGGATACGCCTTTGCACGAAATTGGCGTGGAGTTCGGCAACCATGATCGACGCCAGTACACCTTCGACCTGGGTGGCCCGCTGGACGATCAGGGCCAGTTCAGTTACCGGCTGACCGGCTTATGGCGCGACAGTGATACTCAGGTCGACCACGTTGATGATGATCGGCGTTACATTGCACCAGCCATCACCTGGCGTCCCGACGACGACACCTCATTGACGGTGCTGGCCAGCCATCAGGAAACCTATACCGGCTTCGCCCCGCCCACCAGCTATCGCATGACGACTTACAGTTCAACGCCTGGGTACAAGATTGGCCGTGATCAATTCACCGGAGAACCGGGCTACGACCATTTCAATAACCGTATGGATACCCTGGGTTACCTGTTCAGCCACGATTTCAATGAGAACCTGAAGGTCAATCACAGCCTGCGTTACTTTCAGGCGAACACAGACTGGAATTATCTGATTCCGTTCTCCATCGTCGGTTCTAATCTGCTTCGACGTTACAGCGAGCGAGACGAACGTTCGACTGGCTGGACGACCGATAATAACGTGCAGTACACCCTCGAGAGCGGATCGTGGAAGCACACCTTGCTCGCGGGCGTCGACTACTACCATAAGACCTATGATTCGCATCGCCACATCAGCGGCACGCTGGCGCAGTTTGCGCCACCATTGAATCTGGCCAACCCGGTTTATACCGGTGTCGGCGCCAATACTGCTGCAGACAGTGGTTCGGATCTGCACAGTGCCCAGTCAGGTATTTACCTGCAGGACCAGATCACCTTCGATGAAAAGTGGGTGTTGTTGCTGGGTGGGCGACAGGACTGGGCCGAGAGCCGCACTACCAGTCATGCTGATGAAAGCCGCCAGTCACGCAATGACAAGAAGGCGACCGGGCGTATCGGTCTGGTCTACCTCGCCGATAACGGCCTGGCTCCTTACGTGAGCTACAGTCAGTCCTTTCAGCCTGCCAGTGTCAGCAACCCCGCTTTCGGCAATGCCTTCGCGCCACTTGAAGGTGAGCAATATGAGTTGGGGCTGCGCTATCAGCCGCCAGGCACCGAGACAATGCTCAGTGCGGCGGTGTATCAGCTCACCCAGGACAACGCCCTCAGCTACGATGCCGCCAGTGCGACCTACGTGCAGTACGGTAAAACCCGCTCCAAGGGGCTTGAGCTGGAAGCCAAGACAGAGGCCACTGACAACCTGACGCTGACAGCGGGCTATGCCTATACCGATTCGCATGTCATCGAAGATCAGACGGCGACTAACGTCGGAAAGCGTATCGAAGGTGTTCCATATCACAGCGCAAGCGTCTGGGCGAGCTATCGTCTGGGCGCATTCGGTATTCCGCAAATGCGCGTGGCTGCAGGTGCCCGCTACATCGGCACGACCCGTACTACACCGACAGATTATGAAGGCAAGATAGGCGCTTACACCTTGGTCGACGCACTGGTCAGCTATGAAATCGGCAAGCACTGGGAGGTGGCCGCCAAGGCTCAGAACCTCGCGGACCGCAAATATCTGTACTGCAACACAACCTGCCGGTATGGCGATGAGCGAAGTGTGATTGGATCGGTGATTTATCGCTGGTAGCCCGAGGCTGCGAATGGCGGTGTATCGCGTTCGCAGCCTGCGGCAGCTCTCATCAAACAATACGCAAGCTAATGGATTGAAATGCATTCTCTGTAGGAGCTGCCGAAGGCTGCGAAGGATTTATCCTGACACCGCCATTCGCACCCTGCGGCAGCTGCTACAGAGGTCGTGAATCAGAAGACCAGCTTGTACCCGATAAACGCCAGCATGATCGCCAGGCACGGACGAAGAATTTCATCCGACACTTTGCCCGCAAGGTGGCTGCCCAGATAAATTCCCGGCAACGATCCCAGGAGCAGGAAGCCCAGAATCCTCCAGTCCATGTTGCCCATCCCGGCATGACCCAGACCTGCAACCAGCGTCAGCGGCACGGCATGGGCGATTTCGGTGCCGACCAGACGTCGGGTGGCGAGGAAGGGGTAAAGGATGAACAGCGCCACGGTGCCCAGCGCTCCAGCACCAATTGAAGTCAGGGCAACCATGGTGCCAAGAATCAGACCGGTGAAGACCGTAAGCGCATTCAGGCTCTTGCCGCTGGGGTTATAGCTTCCACCAGCGCGGTTGTGGGCGAACGCCAGTAGACGTTTCTTGAAGAACACCGCGGCGGCGGTGAGCAACAGAACAACGCCCAAGGCCTGCTTGATCACAGCGTTCATGGCATCGGGCGCGGCGTGCAGAGAGCTGAGGAACCACAACGTCAGCAGTACCGCCGGGACGCTGCCCATGGTCAGCCAACCGGTGATCTTCCAGTCGATGTTGTCGTTTCTTTTATGAACCCACACACCGCCAGACTTGGTGATGGCTGCATACAAAAGATCGGTACCCACGGCGGTAGCCGGGTTGACTCCGAACCACAACAGAATAGGCGTCATCAGCGAACCGCCGCCCACGCCTGTCATGCCAACGATGAAGCCCACTACAAGACCTGCGACCACCAACCCCAAACCACCAAAATCCATTACTGCTTCCCACAACAAAAAAGGGCGACTGTCAGAAAAAACTGGCGGGCAGCATAACGACGTTTTTAGGGATTTCTTATATCGATACGGTCTATCGATATATCTTTATTGGTGTTTGATAGGCACCGTCCCCTTGTCTATGACACTGCGCTGTCTAGTAGCAAAGATTGGACCCGTAGGAGCTGCCGAAGGCTGCGATCGCGGTGTATCAGGAGAAATGCTTCGCAGCCTTCGGCAGCTCCTACAGAAATGTATTTCAGGTCAGGTAATTGCATTTGGTTTGACAGGAGCCGTGCCCGTGTTCCTGACATTGCGCTGTCTTGTAGCAAACATTCGAACTGTAGGAGCTGCCGAAGGCTGCGATCGCGGTGTATCAGGAGAAATGCTTCGCAGCCTTCGGCAGCTCCTACAGGAAATGTATTTCAATCAGGTAGTTTGCATTTTGTCTGACGAGAGCAGGATTGATTAACGACCGAAATGCGCAAAGCGTCCGGTAAAGCGTTTGGCCAGCGGAAAGGCCAGATCCCCATGTTTGCTGGTAGCGAGCCCAAGTTCACCCAAAGCCTCGGCGAGTTTCACGGCTGCGGCGACGCCATCAACCACTGGTAAGCCGGTCATCTCGCTGACTAGCCCCGGCAAGTCCGCCATGCCACCGCAACCGAGAATAATTGCCCCCGCACCTTCGTTATCCCGGGCCTGTATCGCCTGTTCGGCAATGCGTTCTGCCAAGGCTTGCTCACCCATGCTTTCCAGTTCCAGAACCGGCACATCGACACAGCGCACCGAGGTGCAATGCTCGGTCATGCCGTAATTGCGCAACAGGTGCTCGGCAATGATTCGAGTGCGGGTCAGCGTTGTGACCACGGCAAAACGTGTGCAAATAAGGCTGGCAACATGAAAGGCGGCTTCGGCAATGCCGATCACCGGGCCTCGCGCCAGCTCTCGTGCGGCCAACAAACCCGGATCACCGAAGCAGGCGATGATGTGCGCATCGTATCCTGCAGCAACCCCTTTGCGAACTTCCTCGAGCACACCAACGGCCGCGATGGCTTCGTCAAAATGGCCTTCGATGGATTCCGGGCCAGACTCGGGGCAGCAGGCGATGATCTCTGTGCCGGGGCGCGCAACTGCACGAGCGGCGCGGCCGATACTGGCGGTCATGCTCTGGCTGGTGTTGGGATTGATGACCTGGATTTTCATTTATGGCTCGACTCGCGGATCAACGCTTGAAAATGGTTTTGAAGTCCGGCTCGACCGGCGTCACCTGATCGACCTGCAAGCTGGCGCGGATGCTTGCCAGATGTTTGCCCATCCATTGCGCAGCCGAAGCGCCTTTGCCTTCTTCGAGCAGCCCGAGCAATTCCTCGTGATCGCCACAGTCGCAGCCAACACTGTGCCGTGAGCCGTAAACAGCGATGATCAGAGACGAACGAGTGGTCAACTGGGCAACCTGTTCGGTCAGCACCTGATTGTCGGCCAGTGCGATCAACTGCACGTGAAAGCGCGCAGACAATTGAATGGCCCGGCTGTGCAAACCTTCGCGCTGGGCCTGGTGTTCTTGATCCACCAACGTACGCAGCGTTTTCAATTGCGCGGCATCTATCTGCTCCGCAACGGCAGACATTAACGCAGGCTCAATCAACTGGCGGGCGGCGAATACATCCTGAGCTTCTTTAGCGGTCGGCTGAGCGACCTCCGCGCCGCGATTGGTGCGCAAGGTCACCAGTCGCTCCAGTGCAAGCCTTTGCAGGACTTTGCGAATACCGGTGCGGCTGATGGCAAACACTTCAGCAAGGGCATCTTCCGGCAGGCGGGTGCCCGGCAACAGTCGGTGCTCGACGATGGCTTCAAGAATGTCCTGATAAATCTGTTCGTCGCGACTCAACGTCGAATCGCTCATGGCAGGACTGGCTAGGAAGAGAGGATTCATAGGGCCGCTTTAACCGGTGAATGTGAGGCTGATCGTATACAAACTCTGTACGGTTTGCCATCACTCACTTGGTGTGTCGCAACACTGATTGTATGCACTGCCAGTGCGCATCTATGCACTTTAATCGCGCATTTGCTGGCTTTCATTGATATCGATCAATTTCGCATAAGGCCTCTACTGCCTGCCCTGCGAGCCAATTCCTATGGTTTGGCATGCATCATGCCTTTCAGATCGTATACAAATAAAGCCAGCCTCCGTATGCAGTCTCCGGAGCGGCATCGATCAGAGGAGAGTGCGTGCGATGAATCCAGAAATTCCAAAGGGCTACAGCCCTCGCTTGTACAACGAAGATCTTGGCCCGGTTAAACAGAAGTGGACCTGGTACAACATCTTCGCGTTCTGGATGAGCGACGTGCACAGCGTGGGTGGCTATGTCTTCGCCGCCAGCCTGTTTGCGCTGGGCCTGGCCAGTTGGCAAGTGTTGATCGCTTTGCTGGTCGGGATCTGCATCATTCAGGTCATTGCCAACCTGCTCGCCAAGCCGAGTCAGCAAGCCGCCGTGCCTTATCCAGTCATTTGCCGATTAGCATTCGGTGTCTTCGGCGCCAACATTCCAGCAGTGATTCGCGGCTTGATCGCCGTCGCCTGGTATGGGGTGCAAACCTACCTGGCGTCCAGCGCGCTGGTTATCGTGGTGTTGCGCTTCTTCCCGTCCATGGAAAGTCTCGCTCAGGTGCAATTCGCCGGTTTGTCTTATCTGGGCTGGATGGGCTTTTTGACCCTGTGGGTGCTACAGGCCATCGTATTCTGGCGCGGTATGGATTCGATTCGCCGTTTCATCGACTGGGCCGGGCCGGTGGTCTACGCGGTCATGTTCATTCTTGCTGGCTGGATCGTCTGGAAAGCAGGCTGGAGCAACATCAGCTTTACCCTGTCGGAAAAATCCCTGAGCGGTTGGGAAGCATTCGGTCAGGTGGTCATGGCAACCGCGCTGGTGGTGTCTTACTTCTCCGGTCCTACCCTGAACTTCGGTGATTTCAGTCGTTATTGCCGAAGCATGGCTGACGTCAAACGCGGAAATTTCTGGGGCTTGCCGGTGAATTTCCTGGCGTTCTCGCTGGTGACGGTGGTGATCGTCTCCGGCACCTTGCCGGTGTTCGGTGAAATGATCCACGACCCGATCGCCACCGTAGCGCGTATCGACAACACCGTTGCCGTATTGCTGGGCGCTTTTGCCTTCGTGACCGCAACCATCGGCATCAACATCGTGGCCAACTTCGTGTCCCCGGCCTTCGACTTCGCCAACTGCGCCCCAAGCAAAATCAGCTGGCGTGCAGGCGGCATGATTGCGGCTGTGGCCTCGATCTTTATCACGCCGTGGAACCTGTTCAACAACCCGGAAGTGATCCACTACACCCTGGACGTGTTGGCAGCCTTCATCGGGCCGTTGTTCGGCATCCTGCTGGTGGACTTCTACATCATCAAGAAGCAGCAGATTGATGTGGATGCGTTGTTCGACGACACCCCAACTGGCCGTTACTGGTACACCAATGGCTTCAACCCGGTCGCTATCAAAGCCTTGCTGGCCGCGACCCTGATCGGTCTGCTGTTTACCTTCGTGCCCTGGTTCAAACCCATCGCCAACTTCGCGTGGTTTACCGGGTGCTTCCTGGGCGGCGCGTTCTACCTGGTGCTGGCGCGTCGGGATGTAAGAGCGGCTGCGCCTGCGTTGGCGTGATGTTCACCTTTAACTGTAGGAGCGCGCTTGCCCGCGATAGCGTCAGTTCAGCAACCTGTTCGTTGTCTGGCAAGCCGCAATCGCGGGCAAGCGCGCTCCTACGGAATCAAAACAAAAAAAGCCCGGCACAGGGGGAGTGTCCGGGCTAAAGGTTTGTCTGGTAAATCAGGTTGATCAGAACCGCGGTTTAACCGCCTTCCAGTCCGGCTTGTAACGTTGCATCTGTTTCACGTCATCGCGCTGACGGATGCCACAAGTCAGGTATTGGTCATGCAGCTTGCCCAGTTGATCCCGGTCCAGCTCCAGCCCCAGTCCCGGTGCGCGGGTGATTTTCACGCAGCCGTCGACAATCGGCAGCTTGCCGCCCTTGATCACTTCCTCGTCCGGTTCCTGCCACGGGTAGTGGGTGTCGCAGGCGTAATCCAGATTCGGCACTGACGCCGCTACATGCGCCATCGCCATCAAGCTGATGCCCAAATGCGAGTTGGAGTGCATCGACACCCCGAGCCCGAAGGTGTCGCACATTTTTGCCAGCGCTTGCGTGTCACGCAGGCCGCCCCAGTAATGGTGATCAGCAAGCACAATCTGCACACTGTTGAGCGCGACGCTGCGGCGGAACTCATCGAAATCCGTCACCACCATGTTGGTAGCAAGCGGCAAACCGGTGCGTTTGTGCAGCTCGGACATGCCCTCAAGACCTGGCGTTGGGTCTTCGTAATACTGCAGATCGTCGCCCAGCAATTCGGCCATGCGAATCGACGTTTCCAGCGACCAGTTGCCGTTAGGGTCGATGCGCAATGGATAGCCCGGGAAAGCCTTTTTCAGCGCCTTGATGCAGGACACTTCATGCTCAGGTGGCAGGGTGCCGGCTTTGAGCTTGATGCTCTTGAATCCGTATTCCTCGATCATCCGCCGAGCCTGGGCAACGATCTGCTCCTCGCTCAGCGCCTCGCCCCAGTTGTCCGGCTTGTAGGGTGAATCTACATGCTGGGCATACTTGAAGAACAGGTAGGCGCTGAAGGGGATCTCGTCACGAATGGCACCACCCAACAGATCCACCAGCGGTACGTTCAGGTAATGCGCCTGCAAATCCAGAAACGCGACTTCAAAAGCTGAATAGGCATTGCTTACCGCTTTGCTGGCGTGGGAGCCGGGGGCCAGTTCGGCACCGGCAATGCTCGCCGGTTTATTGGCCGCCACGGTCGCCTGCACAATAGTGCGTAGCTGGTTGAGATTGAACGGATCAAGGCCAATCAGCTGGCTCTGCAGTTGCTGCTGGATCGCCAGCGCTGGAGCATCGCCGTAGCTTTCGCCCAAACCGATGTGCCCGTTATCGCTTTCAACTTCAATGATCGAGCGCAGCGCAAAAGGCTCGTGAATGCCGCTGGCGTTGAGCAGGGGCGGGTCGCGAAAGGCGATTGGGGTGACGGTTACGCGTTTGATTTTCAAGAGGCTGCTCCCGATGTCAGGGCTTGAGGCTTATTCATGTTTTTTTTCGTGTCGTCGTCTTCCGGCTTGCCGCCCAACACACTTGGCGCATCGCCGCGAGGCTTGGTGCGGGCGAAGAAGATCACCACTGCAGCTACCAGTGAAGTAATCGCCAGGCCATACAAACCGCCTTCGATGGAACCGGTGGTTTGCTCAAGGAAGCCAAACGCAGTGGGCGCAACGAAGCCGCCGAGGTTGCCGATGGAGTTGATCAGAGCGATGACTGCCGCAGCGATTCGCGCATCCAGATAACCTTGCGGGATTGGCCAGAACAGTGCCGAGGCCGCTTTGAAACCAATTGCTGCGAAGCAGATGGCGACGAACGCGAAGACCGGGCCGCCTGTGGTGGACATGAACATGCCGAACGAGGCGATCACCAATGTCACCGCGACCCACGCCTGCTGATATTTCCATTTGCTGGCCATGGCCGCGAAGCCGTACATGGCGATGATCGAAATGATCCACGGGATCGAGTTGAACAGGCCGACCTGGAAGTCGCCCATGTTGCCCATCTTCTTGATCATGCTCGGCAGCCAGAACGTGGCGCCGTAGATGGTCAGAGCGATGGAAAAGTAGATGAAGCAGAACAGCGCAATCTGTTTGTCGGCCAGCAGTTTGAACATCGACGGCTTGATGGTCTGTGAGGCTTCGCGTTCACGCTGCTCCGTAGCAATGGCGCCAATCAGCGCGTCTTTTTCTTCAGTGCTGAGCCATTTGGCTTCGCTGGGATGCGACTGCAGCCAGAACCAGACAAACGCGCAGAGCACCACCGAGGCGAAGCCTTCGATCAGGAACATCCACTGCCAGCCGTGCATGCCCAGCCCGCTGACATTGAGCAGCGCGCCCGATACCGGCCCGGAAATGACTGATGCGATGGCCGAGCCACTGAGGAAGATCGCCATGGCCTTGCCGCGATCAGCGCCGGGCAACCACTGCGTGAAGTAATAAATGATGCCGGGGAAGAAGCCCGCTTCAGCCGCGCCTAGGATAAAACGCAGCACATAGAAACTGGTTTCACCTTGCACGAAAGCCATGGCCATTGCCGCCACGCCCCAGGTGAACATGATCCGCGTTAGCCATGCGCGAGCGCCGTAACGTTGCAGCAGCATGTTGGAAGGGACTTCGAAAATCGCGTAGCCAACGAAGAACAGCCCGGCACCCAGACCATAAGCGGCTGCGCCTATGCCCAGATCGGTTTCCAGATGGCTACGGACGAAGCCGATGTTCACCCGGTCAATGTAATTGACGATGAACATGATGACGAAGAGGGGCAGGACGTGGCGCTTGACCTTGGCGGCTGCCCGGGCAAGCGCTGAGGCGTCCGTCGGACTTTGGACTGTGTTCACTGAGGCGACTCCCGATCATTATTTTTTTGGGGACGAGTCGATCATGGACGCAGTCTTTGTTCCGGTCTAATCTAGATTGGCACTTGATTGATACCTGGAATGAATCAATGTTTGAGCTTGCCCAACTGCGTTGTTTCACCACCGTCGCCACCGAACTCAACTTTCGCCGCGCCGCTGAACGCCTGAATATGACCCAGCCACCCTTGAGTCGGCAGATTCAGTTGCTGGAGCATCATCTGGGAGTGGCGCTGTTTACCCGCAGCACTCGCAGCGTGGCATTGACGGCGGCAGGGCGGGCGTTTTTCGTGGAGGCGCAGAACCTGTTGGAACGCGCCCAGCAAGCTGCCGCATCCGCCAAGCGCTTTGCTGAAGGGGATATCGGTTCGGTGACCATCAGCTTCGTCGGCAGCGCGGTGTATGAGTTTCTGCCCAAGGTGATTGCCGAAGCGCGGCTCAAACAGCCGCAGGTAAAAATCTCGCTTGAAGAAATGAACACCTATCAGCAGCACGAAGCCATGCGGGCGCGGCGCATTGATCTGGGGATTGTTCGTTCACCCTTGCTGCAGCCAGGGTTTGCCACCGAGTGCCTGGTGCGTGAGCCGTTTGTGTTGGCGGTGCCCAGTACTCATCGGCTGGCTACTGCTGAAACGGTGTTAGTGTCGGATCTGGATGCCGAGCCGTTTCTGATGTATTCCCACGCCGCTTATCCGCCGTTCAACGAATTGCTGACCGGCATGTTCCGTTCGGCACGGGTGGCGCCGCAGTACGTGCAATGGCTGGGGTCGTCGCTGACGATTCTGGCACTGGTTAACGCCGGCATGGGCCTGGCGCTGGTGCCCCGCTGTGCAGCAAGCGTGGTGTTCAAGGGCGTGACGTTTCGCGACATCGATCTTGGGGAGGGCGTGCAAAGCGAACTGCACCTGATCTGGCGTTCGGACAATGACAATCCGGCGTTTGCTATGTTGCTGGATGCGATACGCGGGGCGGTGGCGGGGTCCCTGCAATAAATCTGGTGTACACAAAACCCTGTGGGAGCGAATTCATTCGCGAAAGCAGAGTGTCAGTCAAAGAAGATGTTGAGGCTGCTGACGTCTTCGCGAATGAATTCGCTCCCACAGGGTTTGAGTGTGTCTGTCGAGCTGTGTGGGCCCATTTCCTCAATTAGCCGCAACCTGCCCCGAAATCACCAGCGCCTTCAGCGAAGCATCGAACTGCTTCAACGCATTCACTTGCAGCACACGTTGCTGATCAATCTGCGCGGCGATTTCAGCGGCAGCCTTGTCATGCACCCACACAGAAGTCATTTCCTCGCCGCCATAACCTTCGGCCTTGCCGATGTATTGCAGGTTGGCGTCATAGAATTTGGCGACAAACCGCGCTTCAACCTGAGTATTACGCTGGGTCACCAGGCGGTTGTAAGTGTCGAGCATCACTACAACGTCAGGTCTGGCCTGCATCAGCGCATCAAGGTTGTCGTAGACAGTCACCGAGGCGAATTCTTTCTGCAGCGAACCTTTCAGCCAGTCGATGGCCAGTTTTGGATCGGAGCTATTGACGAAGGCTTCGCGAATTCTTGAATCCAGGTCGTTGTTCTTCGCGCCATTCAAAGCAACTGAATGGTATTGCTCAAGGTATTGAAGGGTGCTGATTGTGTTTTCGCTGTACAGCACACCCACCGACTGTGAATGCTGCAAGCCGGTGTTGCTGTCTGCGACCGGTTGTAAATGGCAAGTCGCTTGCCCGGCGGCGAAGGCAGGAGCAAAAGCACCGCCGGTCAATACGGCGACAAGCGTCAGCAGGGTAGAAACTCTCATCGCGTATTCCTCACAGGCGGTTCGGCATGTGGCTATCCTCCTCCTTTGCCGAAAAAAGCAGAACTTGCGAATTTTGATGGTGACTATCGATTGAATGAATGATGAGATTCTTGGGTGGAAATGCGTCCTATGTGGGAGCGAGGCTTGCCCGCGATCGCGTCAGCACAGGCAATATATTCATCGACTGACAGACCGAATCGCGGGCAAGCGCGCTCCTACAGGGTCCGTGTTTGCTGCGCGACCGCGTGGTGTCAGGGACACCGGGGCGACTCCCACAGGGATAGCATTCCAATTCAAGCTAGTGTGATTGCTTGATCGGCCCGACCTTCCCAACCAGCAAAACCACTATCGCCAGCCCTTGAATCGCCGCCGCCAAGGTAAATATCAATACTCCGCTATTCGCCTCACCACTCAACGACTTCACCACCCCGAAAATCGCCGGAGCAAACGCATAACAGCCTTGCGCCGTCGCGACGATCAGGGCCACGACGCGTTGGGCGTGCTGGCGCGGGAATTCCGCTTGAGCAATCAGTGGCGGCAGCGAAGTCGCGTTGCCGATGCCTGCGCCAAACAGGATCACACCCAGCCAGACCAGCCCTGGAGCCTGGTCAACGCCGAGCATTACGATGCAGCCCAGCAATTGAACGCCATAACTCAGGCACGCCACATTGCGTCGGTTTGCTTGTGCGGGCATGAACGAGCCGACCAGCGTCCGGCCAGCAATGGCACTGGCCGTTGCCAAACCCATCGCCAATCCCGCTTGTTGTTCTGTCAGATGCTGTACCAGCACCAGAAACAAATGCGTAATCAATCCGATCTGCGCAAACAAGCCCAGCGACATGCCCGCTGCCAGGGTCAAAAATTGCCGATTGCGCCACAGCGAACTCGAGGCTGATACGGCTGGGTTGATTGCATCGGCAAGCGGCTGGTCAGCACCGTCGGCGTATTGCCCCAAGTGTTCCGGGCGCAAGGCGAAGACCTTGAACGCCAGCAGCGCAATAACGCTGACCGACAGGCCACCCACCCACAGCGCTGCCTGACCAAAGCCAAGCTGACTGATCAGGTAAACCCACGCCGATGAAAAAATCACTCCGCCAATACTCGCGCCGTTGTAAGCCATGGCCAACGCGGCGGGGCGCTTGCTGACAAACCAGGGCGCGATAGCCGCATTGACCGCTGCCGCGCCCATGGTCACCCACCCCAAACCGCTGAGCAGCGCCGCGATAAACAGCTGATAAGGCTGATCCGCCACTGCCCAACCGTACACGCCAAACGCCAGGACGATGGAGCCCGCCAGCGTGACGCGGGCCAGGCCAAAGCGTTTGTAGAGACGGGGCAGATTGACGATCACCAGCGTGCCCGCCAGAAAGTGCAACGTCACTGCCGCCGAGCACAGTGACACCGACCAGTCAGTGCGCTGTAACACGGCATAGAGAAAATCGGTGGTCCGTAGAATCCAATACCCCAGCCAAACACAGCCATTACAAACGTGGCAGCCACGACTTTGCTGCCAAAGAAACCCGGTTGCTTCATGACTCAATCCCTAAATGTGCTGTGAACCTCAGTATGATGAGCGCCTAAAACGATGCTTCAGGGATGGCTGAACTATGGATGTCGAATGCGCGGAGGTTTCGCTCGCCGAAGTCGCGGGTGCCATTGCTGATCCGGCTCGCTCGCGCATGTTGTGCAGCCTGCTCGACGGTCGGGCGCGTACCGCCACCGAACTGGCTGCGGTAGCCGACGTGACAGCCTCCATGGCCAGCAATCATTTTTCGCGTCTGCGCGAGCACGGGCTGGTCGAGCAACTGGTGCAGGGGCGGCATCGTTACTATCGCTTGGCCAATAGCCGTGTGGCGCGAGCTCTGGAGTCGCTGCTGTCGATTACCGGCCAACCCGCTACTCCTTTCAAGCCCAGCACGCCCGAAGCACTGCGTCATGCGCGAACCTGTTACGACCACTGCGCAGGTGAGGTCGCGGTCAGGCTTCATGATGTACTGCTGCAAGCTAACTGGATCGAGGCGCAGGGCAAGGATTACACCCTCACCGAAAAGGGCGTCGAGCGACTGCTCAAACTGGGCGTCGATGTTGATGCCATGCGCGGCCAGCGCAGACGGCTGGCTTATCCGTGCATGGATTGGAGCGAGCGCTCACCGCACATCGGCGGCGCGCTGGGTGCCGCCATTCTGGAACTGATGCTCAAGCGCGGCTGGGTTACCCGACAGCTCGACTCCCGGGCCTTGAACGTCACGAGCAAAGGTCGTGACGCGTTGATCAAAACCTTCAGCGACTAAGCGTTAGCGTCAGGCTCGATGAATCGTGTCGGTTCACGCCCGTTGGCGTTGAGCTGATAAATTTCGGTTGGCCGGCCGTCGGCATCGAAAAACACATGACCCACGCCCGCTGAGTTCCATAGTCGCTCACCGGCTTTGCTGTGTTCTGGGATACGCGGTACTACGCGCATCAGGCGTCGCTTGGTAAACCAGTTCAGTGGCGAACGAGGCGAGTACAGCCAGCGATTCAGGCGGTCGAACCAGTCCAGCAGGCTTTGCGGGAATTCGTTTTTCAAACCGCTGCTGGTGACCTGCCAGATATGCGGGTTGGCGGTCCGGTGGCGAATCAGGATTTTATAGACGAACGAGTAATGCACGTCCCCTGACAGGATCACGTAATTGCCCGGCGTGCGTGAGTGACGAAAGATATTCAGGATGACCTGCGCTGCGCCTCGATGCGCCATCCAGTTTTCGGCATCGACCAACAGAGGATGACCGCACCAGCTGAACACCTTTTGCACGGTTTCAATCAGCTTCACGCCGAATACAGGCGCGGGTGAAACGATGATCGCCGAAGGGTGATCGAGCAAATCCTGTTGCAGTTCACTGAGCGCTTCCCAATCCAGCAGACCGGAAGGCTGATGCAGGTTGAATTCGCTGCGCCAGCGCCGGGTCCGGGTGTCGAGCACCACCAGTGCCGGGGAAGTGGGCAGCACGTAATGCCATTGCTGAAACTTCAGCAGCCGGGTGATCAACGTATCCAGGGTTTCACTCTGCAGATAACCGTTTGCATCAGGCGTTTGCTTGACCAGGTGCTGTGTCTGCTCCAGCAAATCAGGGAAGGCATCCGGATTATTGCCCCAGCCCTGGCACAGCAAATAGGCCAGCAGCGCATTGCCGATGATGCGCTTGGAAAACGGGTGGCCGTAGGCAGTCTCTTCCCATTTTGCCGAGAGGTTCCAGTCGTCCGTTACGTCATGATCGTCGAAGATCATCAGGCAGGATAAATGCGCGAAAACCCGCGCAACGCCCCCCAAACCATCAACAAAAGCGTCTATACGTTGTTGTTCCTGCTCATAGCGAGGCTGTTCACCCGCTTCGAAAACCGGAGGCGTCGGGTTGATCAACGTCCACGGCACTGGCGACCAGACCAGCAGGTACATGGCGAGCACTTCGGAGAACGTCACAAGATGGTTGTCGGCCGTGCTGCTGGTGAAAATCGGTTTGCGCGCGCCGCCAAAGAACCGTTCACGCAGGGTGTCGTTGCTCTTCAGTGCCGGTAACAGGTCGGCGCGGTTGTAGTAGCTGGCCGGATGGTTGTAGAGCTCGGCGCTGTCGTCGACGATCGCACCTTCGAGACGCTCGTGGAACAGGCCCAGACGCTCGATCAACGCATGGATGGCGCGCAGCATTGGCCCGGCCACATCATCGGCGTAGATCTGATCGCCGCTCATCATCAACAGCGCAGGGCGATGCTCGGCATCCGGGTTGGCCGCCAGCAGCCGGTCGGCGCACAGCAGGCCTTCGTCTGAAGCGTGATGGGGTTTGCGGCAGGAGCCATGGAGCAGTTGTTCGATGGTGCTGCGCAGTACGAAATCCGGCAGGGATCGGTCGGGGTACAGCAAATGCGGTGCCCATTCAGCGATGCCTTGCTGGCCGTCGATCAATACATCGTAGGCAATGGCGATATCGCAGGGCAGGGCGTCATCCAGTGGCACGTCGATCAAGTGAATGAACGCACTGCGGCCTACCGCAACGACCTGACATTGCTGTTTATTCAACGGGTAATCACGGTCTGGCAAGCGCAGCGTCAACGTCAACGGCCGTGAACCCACCAGCCACATCACCAGACGCCGAGGCTCAAGACGACGCAAAATCGGACCGGCAAGAACGGCGGGAAGGGAATCAGTTGAAGACATCCGGCAAATGCACCCAGGCAACAAAGAGCCGTCGATAGTACCTCAGTTGATCAGGAACTGAGGTGGGGCAATGAATTGACGTGGGACCGGCTAAAGCCAGTCCCACTGGGTCGCGGTTGACTTGAGTCGTGCGCAAATCCCGTGGGAGCGAATTCATTCGCGAATGCGATAGGCCAGGCAATAAAAATATATCGGCTGTACTGGCCTCTTCGCGAATGAATTCGCTCCCACAGGGCCATCATGAGCTTGATCTTAACGTCAATCTTCGGAAGGGTTTTTAGCGTGAAGTCAGGTAAGCCAAATCTCTGGGTGCGAATTCATGCTCTTGGCCACAGCAAACCGGTGGGAGCGAATTCATTCGCGAATGCGATAGGCCAGGCAATAAAAACATATCGGCTGTACTGGCCTCTTCGCGAATGAATTCGCTCCCACGGGGCCATCATGAGCTTGATCTTAACGTCAATCTTCGGAAGGGTTTTTAGCGTGAATTCAGGCAAACCAAATCTCTGGGTGCGAATTCATGCTCTTGGCCACAGCGAACCGGTGGGAGCGAATTCATTCGCGAATGCGATAGGCCAGGCAATAAAAATATATCGGCTGTACTGGCCTCTTCGCGAATAAATTCGCTCCCACAGTTGGTCCCCATTTACCCCGATGAATCGTAGGATCCGGCGCTACCCCAACCCACTCCAGAACGCCTCGGCAAAATCACTCAGCGGCGTGCGGGCGCGGAACAGGCGGATTTCCACGGGGATGTCCCAGGTTTCTTCCAGGGCCCGAACCAGCCGGTTTTGGCTCATTTCAGACTCAGCCAATGTGCGTGGCAACCACGCCATGCCTTTGCCTTCCTGCACCATCGACAGCAGCACCGCCGCCAGGTGGGAGCTGAACAGGGTTTGCAGGGGCGGCTCGGGCTGCGAACGGTTGAGACGCCAGTTGATGATCCTGCCCAGCCCTGAATCTGCGGTGTAGCCCAGATAATCCAGCGGTTGATTGGGTTCCCCGCTGCGCTGACCCGGTGCGCGCAGGGGCAGGAGCACATCAAGGCCCACTGCTTTACCCAGAAACTGCTCACTGGCAAATCGTGGCGGAACGTCCGGGTGATGGTGGCAAAGCAGGAACTGCACCTCTCCATTCAGCAGCATTTGCTCGCAGGAGCGCATGTTGTCCGAATGCAGGCGTACGCCTTCGATGGGCGCTTCACGCTCAATGCTCCGGATCCAGCCGGGAAAAAACGTGAAAGACAGTGAATGAGTCGCCGCGAAATACAGCGTGCGCAACTGTTTGCCTGCCAACTCGCGCGCATCCAGACGCATTTGGTGCAGGCGGCGGGTCATGTCCTGCGCGTTACCGAGCATCTGCCTGCCGACGTCGGTCAGGGTCGCACCATGGGTGGTGCGTTCGAACAACTCAACGCCCATCCAGTTTTCCAGCGACTTGATCCGGCGGCTGAACGCCGGTTGGGTGACATGGCGTGAGTCAGCCGCACGAGAGAAGTTTTCCAGTTCTGCCAGTGCGACAAAGTCTTCCAGCCAAGCGAGTTCCATGGGCGATGCCACCTGTGCATGAGGTGCTCGATTATAAGCATTGGCTGCGCCTGGGCCGCTAGCCCTAGAGTTCTCTGGCATCGGCAACAACCTAATAATCAGAGAGGACTCATCCCATGCGCATCGTGGACATTCGCGAGAAAACCGTTTCTATCGCATCGCCCATTGCCAACGCCTACATCGACTTTTCGAAAATGACCTGCTCGGTTGTTGCCGTCATCACCGACGTAATTCGCGATGGCAAACCGGTCATCGGTTATGGCTTCAACTCCAACGGGCGTTACGGCCAGGGCGCGCTGATGCGGGACCGGTTTCTGGCACGTGTCGCCGAAGCAGACCCCGAGAGCCTGATCGACCACGAGCGCAACAACCTCGACCCGTTCGCCATCTGGAAAACCCTGATGACCAACGAAAAGCCAGGCGGCCACGGCGAGCGTTCGGTGGCAGTCGGCACCATCGACATGGCGGTGTGGGATGCAGTCGCGAAGATTGAAGGCAAACCGCTTTATCGCGTGTTGGCTGATCGTTATCGCGACGGTGTCGCCGATGACAAAGTCTGGGTCTACGCGGCAGGCGGTTACTACTATCCGGGCAAGGACCAAACCAAGCTCAAGGCTGAAATGCAGAGTTATCTGGACCGCGGCTACGACGTGGTGAAGATGAAAATCGGTGCCGTACCGCTGGACGAAGACATCCGCCGAATCGAAGCCGTGCTGGAAGTGGTGGGCGATGGCCGTCGTCTGGCCGTGGACGCCAACGGTCGCTTCGACCTGAAAACCTCGATTGCCTACGCCGAGGCCATCAAACCCTACAACCTGTTCTGGTACGAAGAGGCGGGCGATCCGCTGGATTACGCGCTTCAGGCTGAACTGGCCAACCACTATGACCTGCCCATGGCGACCGGAGAAAACCTGTTCTCCCACCAGGATGCCCGCAACCTGCTGCGCCACGGCGGCATGCGCCCTGATCGCGACTTTGTGCAGTTCGACTGCGCGCTGTCTTACGGGCTGGTGGAATACCTGCGCACCCTCGACGTGATGAAAGAACTGGGCTGGTCATCGCGCCGAGTCGTCCCCCATGGCGGCCACCAGATGTCGCTGAACCTCGCAGCAGGCCTGCACCTGGGCGGCAACGAATCCTATCCCGACGTGTTTCAGCCATTTGGTGGTTTCGCCGACGGCATCAAAGTCGAGAACAGCTACGTCGGCTTGCCGGACATCCCGGGCGTCGGTTTCGAAGCCAAGTCTGCGCTGTACGCCGTGATGCGCGAGCTGGGCGAGTTGGCCTGAACTCCCTCTTTTTCGCAGTGAATTTTGACCTGTGGGAGCGAGGCTTGCCCGCGATAAGGCTTGACGCTATGGGCCTGAAATCGGCGGTGTTCTTATCGCGGGCAAGCCTCGCTCCCACAGTCCTCATTCGCTCTGCAGGGAAGTACCAAATCTAATTCCTCATACAACAACAAGATCGAGGTTCTCATGAACGACACACCCACACCTACACGCTGGTACGGCCAGCTGTATGTCCAGGTGCTGATCGGTATCGTCATTGGCGGTGCCATCGGTTTCTTCCTTCCTGACATCGGCGCAAAGCTGCAACCCCTCGCCGATGGCTTCATCAAACTGATCAAAATGCTGCTGGCGCCGATCATTTTCGGCACCGTGGTGGTCGGCATCGCCAAAATGGGCAGCATCAAGGAGGTCGGCCGTATTGGCGGCAAGGCGCTGATCTACTTTGAGGTGTTATCGACGTTGGCGCTGGTTATCGGCCTTGTCGTGGTCAATGTCCTCAAGCCAGGCGTCGGGATGAATATCGACGTCAACAGCCTCAATGCCAGCGCGGTCAACGGCTACACCCAGGCGGCTGCGGCGCAGGGCGGTGTGATCGAGTTCTTCCTCGGCATCATCCCTACCACACTGTTCGATGCGTTCGCCAAAGGCGCGATGTTGCAGGTGATTCTGGTCTCGGTATTGATGGGCGTTGCGCTGGTGCAATTGGGTGAAACCGGCAAGCCGCTGGTCAACGTCATCGATCTGCTCCTGCAAACCCTGTTTCGCATTGTCGCGATGGTCATGAAACTCGCTCCTCTGGGTGCGGGCGCAGGCATGGCATTCACCATCGGCAAGTACGGCATCGGCACACTGATGTCGTTGGGGCAGTTGATCATCGCCCTATATGTCACGACGCTGTTCTTCATCGTTGTCGTACTGGGCAGTGTGGCGCGCTGGTCGGGCTTGCCGCTGTTGCAGTTCCTGCGCTACTTCAAAGATGAAATCCTCGTCACCCTCGGGACCTGCTCAACCGAAGCCGTGTTGCCACGCATGATGGTCAAGCTGGAAAAACTGGGCTGCAAAAAGTCGGTGGTGGGTATGGTCTTGCCAACGGGCTACACCTTCAACTCCGATGGCACCTGTATCTACCTGACCATGGCGGCGATCTTTGTGGCGCAGGCAACCAACACGCCGCTGACCTTAATGGATCAACTGGTGGTGCTAGGCGTGTTGTTGCTGACATCGAAAGGTTCGGCGGGCGTTGCGGGTGCAGGCTTTGTCACCCTGGCCGCAACGCTGTCGGTCATTGGCGATATCCCGCTGGTGGGCCTGGTATTGTTGCTGGGTGTCGACCGCTTCCTCAACGAAGCGCGGGCGGTGACCAACCTGATCGGTAATGGCATCGGCACCATCGCGATTGCCAAATGGGATGGTTCGTTCGACCAGGCCCAGGCAGCGCGGGAAATCGCGGCGATGAAAGAGCAGAGTTCGCCGAGGAAAGGGGCGGGTAAAACGGTGAATAAGCTTGTTTGAGGCGCATTCAACCGAATTGAAATGCAATTCCCTGTAGGAGTGAGCTTGCTCGCGATACACGGCGGCGGGGGGGGGTGCGGGGGGGTGTACGCCGCGAGGCACGCCCACCAGACAAACACACACAGATTTTTTTGGTGG